>JALZUU010000076.1 GCA_023300665.1 Saprospiraceae bacterium
GCTATGGAAATAAAAATAGCAGAAGATCCACGTTATCAATGACTTGTCCGTAACCATTGTGTTTCATTTTTAAACAGCTTCAAAAGTAAAAATGTCTTAAGACGAATCGCCTTAAGACATTTTATTTTTTGAAGTTGTTTAAAGATGTAGCAACAATTCCTAATTATTCCTTGCATACTCAACTTGATCTTTTAATTTTTGAATGGCAGCTTCCCATTCTGCAACAGTAATCGCATCTCCATGCGCATCACTTGCTTCCATGGTTGCCTCCATTATTTGGTTTTGCCAAGCCGTTAATTGTTGGTTGATGATTGCCTCAGACATGGGGCCATTATTGAGTTCGTCTTTTTTCTGATTATATAAATCTGTGTAACTCGACCAAGCTCTAGTTAGTTTATCACAAGCTGCGGATCGTTGTTCCAGATCGAAAGCACCATAGGCAAATGGTTCGCAATTATTTCGGGTTTGGCCCCAATTATCCGCTACAGGTGTTACTGGATTGATATTGTTATTAATATTTTCAAAAGCATTGTCTAAATCCCAAGGAATCAAATGTAGTTTATCTTCTGAAGGTTCTTCGTACCAATAATAATTATGATTTTCACAAATATCTCCAAAACAGTACCAATGAAAAGGACCGTCATCATGTTTGATGGTTCGATCGACTACTGCATACGAAATGATCTCTTCCATATCCAAATAATCGTCCAAGATATTATCGATCGTTACAGTACTTGCATTTTCAACTGACCGAGCAAAATTTTTGATAATGTTGATACTTGGATTATCATCTTCATTTGTTTTGAGTGCATCTATATATTCTTGGTCACTGTAAGGAGCACCTTGAAAATTTAGCGGCCAAATTTCTTTGTATAGATTTCCATCATCATCGTCATAATTATATTTGACAAACCGATTGTCAATTTGTTCTGTCAAAGCAAATAGTCCAACATATTCGTCATTAATTCTCACCTTAGCATGAACAGATCTTGGAGCAGGAACATCCATCTCTCTAAACAACCAATAGCCCAATCTTTCGTGCAATTGAGAGGGGTCGAGATTCATGGAATGAAACTGTAATTTTTTTAGTTTAAAAAACTTTTCATCTCTTCCTTCCCAATTTATTTTGATCTTCATCGACAGCTTTGTACAAATCTTACTTCCTGAAGGATCGAAAGGATTATCACCGGTAAGGCAATCCACAAATCCGCCAATAGAACCTTTGTATCTAACTCCAACTGGACTGATGGTATCTCCCTCAAAAATCAGCATTCCTTCCACATATTCTTCTGCGGCAGGATCAGCATTGATCTCAGCTAAATTACTCCCTGGAATTTTTAAATCGAAGGTATGAATGGTCTCCTGATCAAATATATAATCAGAGTCTGTATTAAGATAATTTTCACTGCCCGTTGGGATGACCAATGGTATTTCAAAATCATTGGCAGGGTCTGGTGTGTCGGGCGTCATTGCTTCTTTTCCGCAGCTAGCTAAAAAGAGGACAATGGAAATTATTAAGGTGATTTGTAAAAGTCTCATGGGAATTAAAGTTAAAGTTTTGCTTTAAAATTAAAGGTTGTTTAATAATGGTCTGGTAACTCGTTGAGTTAAATTTAAGAGGAAATAATTTTTGGGAATAGCGCGGTTGGTTGCGAGGAGTAAAAAGGAGTATTGGGCCAACAATTTTAAGAACTAATCCAAATTTAAGAAAAAACTGGCAAAAAAGATACCTTAATTGGTAAAAAGGGCAAAAGTATGGGTAAAAGCAAATTCAAAATTCGCTTTAACGGGTAAATCGCATACTACTGGACATTTCTGGCAATCACAGCCTCCCTGCTTCCTAAAGTAGCTCCAATCCCGCAAATATCCAGTAGTATTGGTAAATCGTTTGAGGTAAGTGTGGCTAAGGGGACTGATTTTTAGCGTTAGTTATCCTTCAAGATAATTCATCATAAATATAATAGAAAAATACGCCCATAAAACACTAAAAATAATATGCATCATGGTTTCAAACTTTTTCCCTTTCCATAATTTTTTAGAATAACCAAAAAATTGAATAACTAATCTTACGATCCAAAAAATACCAAAGCCGAATGAAATCGTTTTTCCTAATTGTGTACTGATAAGATCTTCGGTAGAATAAAGACAGAATATTCCCATTAAAAAAACCGTCAAGGCAATGAAAAAAGTATGCACTTGCATCATCTGCCGATTAACTAAACTTAGTTGTTTTAATTCTTCTTTCCAATTGAAATAAGTAGGAAAAATAAAGTGTATTAAGGCAAGTCCTATCAATAAAATTCCTACAATATTAAAATGTAATTCAAGCATCTGAAATGGTTTCATTTTTTACATTCAAAGATGGACATGAATGGGGTAAATTTTTGTTCATCAATCGCAGTAAATCCTGCTTCGGTAAAGGCGTCTTTCCATACGTGTTTTGAAAAGAAATGGTTGAAACCAACCGTAAAAGCTAAAAAATTTGGTAGGTCTCTTAAATGTTCGACCATAATTATTTTTCCGGTTGGTTTACAGATTCGAAGGCATTCTTTTAGAAAAGCTACTTTTTCAGAGAAGTCTCTGATTTCGTGCGCAGAAGATAGCAGGAAAACAAAATCTACGGATTGATCTTCTTGTGGTATAGCGCTTGAATCAATTTGAGTGGTATTTGGATAAACCAAACTGACTTTTCTAGCTCGTACGATTGCTGGTTCTGTATGGTGTTCTTCGTCATAAAAATCATATACTTGAAGATCGGAATTGGTTAGTTGGTTTTTAATAATAAAACTTGTTTCGTCAAAGCCTGCATTAATATTAACCAACTGATAATTCAGTGTTTTATCCGCTATATATTGGTTTAGCCATTTTAAAGAATAATAATCGGAGAAGTCATACACATAGGCAGATACGATGAGTGGCATTAAAAGTCCATAGGCAAAACCTGATACCAACAATATCGAAATAATGGTTGGTAAATTTATGTAATAGACAATCGCAAGCAGGAAGAGTAAAGCAGCAATACCATAATAGTAAAAGTGTATATTAAAATCTAAGATATTGAGTACTCCTTGAAATGGTCGTCGTTTTATGTCCATATATCTTTTCTACCTTTTTTCCAGTGATAAGGAATATTAGTGATTTCAAAAGCATTGGCTAATATCAAATTCTGTAAATTCATTTTGTCTAAAAAATCAAATTGATAATTTAAAATATTGATCGGTTTGGGTTTCCAATTTGACCTTACACCTTCTATAATTAAAACGGATCGATCCGTCTCATCATACGTAAATGTAAAAGGTAAGGGGCCTGCGAATCTTCGAGCTTCTTTCCATTCATTGAAGGGGGAACCTGTTGGCAATTCAACGTCCACTGCATACTTGGCTACTTGAAAATTAAAATTTGATTTTAGGGAAGAAAATACTTCTTTATCACTTTCCTGTGAGATATTGATATCCGTGGTCGTATAGTTATAGTGGGTAAAAATATTACCAAAGAATGCCATTTTCTTTTTATTGGTTTCAGACTTAATAATGTATAAACCTCTTAACCGTTTTCCATAGCTGGTATGGTATTTAACAAAGATTCGGTAGCCAATAAGAAAAAAATTATTTCCTAAAAACTCCGGTATCCCCTTAGGACGCAAGTGTTTTGTTTGAACCATCGCAATAGCAATAAAGGCCCATTTATCTTGAAAGGTGTCTAATTCTAAGCAATCTGGAATGAAGGAGGTCAGCTGTTCTTTAGGGACGGCAAAGGTTAGCACTGTTGACCTATCAAAGTACGCTGAAACAGCAAAAGGATGATTTTTGAGAAACTTCATAATAAGTTCAAGAGTCAATTACATTATGGAAGCGATTCAAAAATGAAGGCCCATACGATGGAACATTCTTAATCAACTTCATTCAGTACAAACTCATTATATCCAACCATAAATATAAACAAAAATGCAAACAGAGTATTCATTTTGCCACATAATAATAATTCAGGAACTAAAATAAATTCCAGAACATTCATTATTCCAACTATGATAATTTGTAGGATCGCATTGAATCTTGATTTAAATCCAATGAGTATCCAGATAGCCATTATGATTTCTGAGAAACCAATTAAAAGAGTTAGCTGACTTGAATATTCAGCGCCCAAAATAGCTTCAACGATTTGATGATGTCGAGGAGTAAGATTCATAATCTTACAAAAAAATCCATTTATGAACCAAACGGAAGCGATGAGGAAGGTCATTATTTTATGAAGTTTTTTTTTTGCATGTTGTGATTGAAGGTTTAAGAATGATTAGATTACGATTTGATTTAAATAATGGTTAATGCGGTTATCTAAAACACTCCCACACTCCTTTCTCGTTACATGTTTTTTAAGAAAGTAGACGACTGGATCCAAATACAAATTTATTAAAATTACTCCCTCCGTTAATTCCATTGGAAAGACCTAAAAAACAAAGTATAAATAATTAGTGAAATTGAATACGATTGCTAAACTTATTCATGGCTTTCAATCAATAAAGAAGTCGCGATTGAAGATTTTGCTCTTGCTCTTAAAATTTTCATTATCCGTAGTATCCCAATTCATAAAAAATAGACCTACCCCTCCCTGTCCACCTAGAATGGACTCCTATTTCCATCAAATCGATTTCTGCCCCATGGTACATTGATAAATCCTAATGATCCTGGTTTTACGCGTAAAGAAAAAGTATAAACACCCGATTCTGGGAACCACGACATATCTAATTGCCAGCAATGAAGATCTCTAGAAAAACCTAGGCTAGGATAAGAGAAAGCTTTGTTTCTAAAATCATAAGCGATGTTTCCAAAGTTTAAGCGCCATTTTTCTGTTAGTTGGATATTACCACTCGTTCGAATACCGTGGGTTTGTATAATGACGGTGTCTCTTCCATCTACTCGCTGTACCCGCGCTCGAAATTCATGTGAAAGACTAAAAGATTCAAACCATTCCCATAAGCTGGTGGGGGGTTGAAAAGCTGGTTCTTCAATAGGAGGTTTTCCATCGCCAAATCCCGAATCCGCACCAGGAGGTGGTCCACCTCTACTAGAATTATTTCGATTCCTTGAGGAAGGTGTGGATTTTTTTCCAGTAATTATTTCCCGTAATTTTGTAAGGGGCATCCTAGTAGTTATTCCGACATTGGCATCAATAAACCTCAAAAGCTTTCCATTTTCGCTTAGATTAAAATTATTAGATCGTCTACCATCTGCATCCAGTGCATAAGGATCTAATTGCCAACCAAAAGTCAAAGTGGTCAACCGATCAAAAAAGTTCGTATTCCCTGAAAATCGAATTACACTCCACTGTTGAGTATCTTTAGCCATATTATAACTTCCCGTCACATTCAAGGAGTTGATCAACTTAAATTTCTTATCGGTACTATCTTTTTTGGAATAATATTTAGCTTCTACTAGATTTCCTATTCTAAAACTCAAATTCCTTTGTTCTCCACCAGCAGAAGGTCTCTCATAGATGGATTCTCCAAATATATTATACTGTTCTGGATCATTAAAATCTGCTCGAATATCGGTATCCACTTCTCTAAAATAATCCAAAAAACCCGAAGTATAATCCGGGGTGTAATTAAAACTAATACTTGGTGAAATCTGATGTCGGATCCCTCGCAACCATCCTTTTTTAAATTTAAGCGTACCAAATAATTTAGTTGAAGCGGTAATACCTGTATTAAACAAATGATAGGGTCTTAAACCAAATACTAATTCTTCTTCCACTGTTCCAAAGGCAGTTGTATCAAATACCGCAACTTTATCCTCACCAGGATTTAATTGGATAGAATCTACCTCGATGGTTAATTCTGGATTTAGAGTTCTTTCTAAAGATTTAATATTCCAGACTTGTGTCATATTTACATTAGGCCCAACTTGAATAAATTTAAATAAACTAAAACTGGCATTTGCCGTAGCTCTATGCCGCATTCCAACCTGTAAATCGTCGATGGTTTGTTGGGTAAATAACGTAGTATCTGTTGCTGAAATTCGTCCTTTTAAATTGGCATCATATCGTACAGAAATCTTTTCATACCAAGCTGGTTTTGGTTTAGGTATTTTTCTTTTAAATGGAAAAAATTGTTGTACCTGAAAATCTGCATTAGGAAAATCAATTGTTACCCGACGAGAACGGGTGTTTTGAGAATGATTAAGTCCTGCAGAAAAAGTAAAATTCTTGTCTGGAAAAGTATTTCTATAAGTAATATTAGAACTAAGAGAGTTATTCAATCGACTGGCAGCATCATTAAAAGTCGAGGCCTGATTATCATCGGTTTGTATATTTAAAGAACCACTAAAGGACTGAGAAGGATGTGCTTTAGCATCTTGGCTATGGCTCCACCTCAAGCCAAGAGAGTTGTTTCGGAAAAAATCCAATCCTACTTCTCTTTTATCACTAGTAACTCTTAAATTAAGACTCCCTCTATGCTTATAGCGTTTATAGTAATTCATATCTGCAAAAAGTCGGTAAGTACCTCGCGTATAGTAATCACCTCTTAAGGTCAAATCCATATAATCACTGATTGGAAAATACCATCCCCACCCTCTAAAACCAAGTCCTAGTGTTCCTGACCTTTCAAAGGTTCCTCGCACCATTCCAGTTTGCTTATTGTCACTCAAAGGAAAAAAACCGAAGGGTAAAACAATCGGGGTAGCAACACCAGCAATTTCTAAGTTGGAAGGTCCAACTACGGCCACTTTATCCGGGACTACTTTTATTTTATTGACACGAAACCCAAAATGCGGTACCTCATGATTACAAGTGGTAATAAATCCACCCGCTGTATAAATAACATCATCCACTAAAGTATCCTTGGTTTCCTGACTGATATATTTTGTTCGATCTCCTAGAATATATAAATCGCTTTGTTGGGTTCGAGCGGAAAAAATAATTCCTTTTCCTTTTTTAAAATTATATTTTAATTTACTCGATTCAAATTTTTGATCTCCATCTTCAAAATAAGGTAAACCCGTTACTACTCCACTAAAAGGGTTCTTTAGGCCTTCTGCCGTGGCCGTATTATTTTTCATATCAAAAATAATGTAATCGGCCGTTAAAATCCTTTCACCATAGTCAACCTTGCCATCATTATAAAGATAGACCACTTCATTTTTAACATCCATCCGTTGACTGTCTACGGCAGAATATTCAATTATTTCATCTAATCCATTATCGGCTACTTTTACCCTTGAGTCTACTCCACTAGGCATCGTAAATCCGCTTCCAACAGAAGCAGGTGCTCCATTTATAGGAGAGGTTGGATTTAATGAATCAAACTTTGAAGAAAAATCCGTTGGCTGAATTTTAAGAGAATCTGTTGGTTGTGGTAGGCTATCCGGAAGGATTTGTGTTGGTTTTTCCGGTACGGTATCCCGAATATTGAATTGTTGGGTATGCCCTGAAGCAACTATTCCAATAAAAAAGGCGACCAACAGTAGAATCCGTAGAAAAATCAAAAATTAATAGTTTTAGTTTAGAAAGCACTATTATTATTAAGAGGCTTCGGTAAATAAAACGAGAGAAATTAGGTTCTGTGGCCAGATATATCAACTTTAACACTCTTAACCATCAAATAAATACCTTTTAATTGCAAATATACCCAATGAAGTCGTATTGGAGAGAACCCTAAGTCTTTATTTTTTATAAATTTGCACGACAAAATAGGTAGGCTATTATATCCTCCTATCTTAAAGCTTCTATAATCCGGTTTATTGCGCTCCTATCTTGGAAGAATTTAGCCGATTAATAGTTAGAAAAACACAATTACTCTTTGTTTTGGAAAACCTGATGTATGTCAAACGAAATTAAAATAGGAATATTAGCCGTAGTATCCATTGTTATTGGGATTATTGGTGTGAAATTTATGAAAGGACAAAATATCTTTTCAAATCATACTACGATCTACGTAAAATACGATCAGGTCGATCAACTCTCTGCTTCTTCACCAGTCTTGATGAATGGATTTCAAGTTGGGTCCGTGGCAGAGGTTAAACTTGACCCGGAAGATATGAACTCCGTTTTGGTCACTTTACACATTGATCCGGAAATTCGAATTCATAAAGAAGCACGTGCGGAGATCGGTAGTTCTTTAATGGGCGGTACGTATGTGATCATTGGTAAAAATAAAAACTGTGAAGGGGTCTCCTGCGTGGCAAATGAAGGAAACTTAAATGGGATCGCCTTAGGAATGATTGGTTCCATGTTACCAAAGGAAGATTTAGAAGAATACACTTCGGCCCTAAGAGAAAATCTTGGTGGAATGTTGGATACTGTTAACCAAAAAATTAATGATCCAGATCCTAATAACAAAATTGGTCAATCTATCCGAGATTTATCCGCTACCCTAGAAAATCTTAAATCTTCTACGCAGCAACTCGAATCCATCATGCGCAACAACGCGCAAAACCTCAATACGACCATGTCTAATATGGCAGTATTGACCAATACTTTAGCTGAAAATAATGATAAAATCACCGGTATTTTAGCCAGTACGCAGACTTTTACAGATGACCTTAGCCAAATGAACTTAAGTAATACCATGTCTAAAGCCGATACTACTTTATTATCTGCCAATAAAGCGGTTGAACAGTTACAAACTACTCTAGCAACTTCTGATAAAATGGTCACCAACTTAAATGAAATGGTCACCAAAATGAAAAACGGAGAAGGAACCATTGGCTTAATGCTAAACGATGATAAACTTTATAAAAATCTTACAAAAACCAGTGAAGAGTTAAGTAAGGTATTAACTGATTTTAAAGAAAAACCTTATCGATATATGCCTCTGAAAAGTCGTCGAAAAGTGCTGAAGCATGATGAAAAAGATGCGGAAGCTGAAGGCAAAAATTAATTTCATAAAGAAACATTTACTACCGTGAAACCAATCCGCAAAGAATACGAAGATTTAGGCGTGGATGGATTCTATAAAAAATCCGGCTGGCATTACACCAATCCGCATGAACCTCAGATTATTGCGCTGCTTGAAAAAAGTCAATCGCAATTAAATTATGAAAAAGTACTAGATTTTTGTTGTGGTAGCGGAGAAGTAACGGTGGCCCTCAACAAAATGGGATTTAAAAATACGACTGGCAGCGATCCTTATACTCGACAAGCTTTTCAAAAAAGAACGGGTAAAAAAGCCTTATCTCTTTCCTTTGAACAAGTCATCCGCAAAGGACTTCCAGAAAAATACACTGCGGTCATCGCTAGTTTTGCCTTACATCTTTGTCCTCCAGAAAAACTATACCCACTGGTTACTCAAATTTTTGAATCTACCAATCAACTCGTAGTCATCACCCCTCATAAACGTCCTCAATTAGAAAATCTTGACGGTATAAATCTTATCTTTACCGATGAAACTCCTACACCAAAAGGAAAACAAGTTCGATTAAAAATATACGAACGATCGTATTGAATTCACAAAACACTATTTGATGGAGAAACTTAACAAATGCCTTGCCTGTCAACATTCCGAATTCACCTCTGTTCAAAAGACGGAGGCCATGATGCACCCTTCAGGAGATACTTTTAATTTTGATCAATGTAATAATTGTGGTTTGGTTTTTCTGAATCCAAGAGTCCCTGCGGAGCAACTCGGAGAATATTATAGTGCATGGTATCTACCCTATCGAGGAGATGCCGCTTGGGGAAAATATGGGATGTTGGTCGCTGGAGATCAGAAAAAAATTGATCAGAAACGTGTAGAAACGGTCACCAAATATGTCACTCCAACCAAAGATGCCACCGTACTCGATATTGGTTGTGGTAAACCTGATTTTTTAAAATTATTACAAGAAAAGCATCCTTGTCGAGCGATTGGAATTGATTTCTCAGATAGTGGTTGGGTGATGAGTAAATCGTTGTATAAGGGTATTGAATTACATGTTGGAGAGATTGCATCCATTGAACAATTTCCTGCTCCAGATTTAGTTACTATGTGGCACTATCTCGAACACGATTATGATCCTGGGGCTACCTTACGAGCCTTAAAAACTAGAAGTCATCCCGACACGCACTTGGTCGTTGAAGTTCCTAATTTTGATTCCAAAACTAGAAAAGACTATGGTCCACATTGGGCAGGATACCACACCCCAAGACATACGGCACTCTGGACTCCTGAAACCATGAAGACCTTAATGGAAAATAATGGTTGGGAAGTCGTCTCTTCTTATTCTTACGGAACCTTAGATCCTTATACTTTAAAATGGATGAGTGAAATGGAAAAGCGGGGTATTGATTGGTCTAAAAGTATGGAGCCTGAATTCTGGGGTTATGTCCGAGGTAAAATGGCTTATCTTCCGGTAACCGCATTGAAAAAACAGCGATCATTAGGCTTTATGACCTGTGTTGCAAAGCCTGCTAATTAACGAAAATGCTTTAACAAAAAAATCGAGACTGTTCTGTTAAAGTGTGTCAGCGCGTTGGCCTTCCTTTAGAGCCTGCCCCGAGCATCGTCTCAGGGAATACAAGGTGCGGGCTGCAAAATGACACACTTTATGGTACAGTTCCAAAAAATCCGTCTTGACATTGCGTCAAGACGGATTTTTTATTGAAAGGTTGTAAATTTCTAGTAGAACAATTCAAATTCAACCCGTCGATTCTTTTTACGACCTTCCGCTGTATTATTAGGAGCTATTGGCTTCGTTTCTCCGAATCCAGCAGAACTCATACGGCCTTTAGCAATTCCTTTTTGAACAAGAAAATTTAGACAGGTTGCTGCTCGGCCCTTAGATAATGCCAAATTACTAGCATCATTACCGGATGAATCTGTATGACCACTGATCTTTAGTTTTGCGTCAGGATATTTTTTCATCAGCGTAGCAATTTTGGCGACCAATCCTTTGGAATATTCCGTCAAATTTGGGCTACTTGTCAGAAAAACCACATTGTTAACCGCTTCGGTAATCACTTTCTTTTCTGCTGCGGTCATTTTTATTTCTGGACAACCATTTCTGGAAGCTGGTCCTGCTCGATTTGGACATTTGTCCTTTGCATCTACCACACCGTCTCCATCTTTATCTGCCACTGCTGCTTTTACTGGACAACCATTATTGCTGGCAACACCTCTTTGATTTGGACATTTATCGTCTTTATCATAAACGCCATCTCTATCTCTATCCGATGGACAACCACTGTTAGCTTTAACTCCAGCAATTTTAGGGCACCGATCATCTTTATCATAAATTCCATCTTTATCTGTATCCGCTGGACAACCTGCATTCCCTGCTACCCCAGCCACCTTAGGACATTTATCACTTCCATCAGGTACGCCATCTCTATCTGCATCAGGAGGACAACCATTGTTCTCTGCTGGACCTCTTTGCTGAGGACATTTATCTTCACTATTAGGAATACCATCTTTGTCTGCATCTGCAGGACAACCAGCATCTGTTCCAGCAATATCTGGGCAAAGATCCTCTTTTCCTACAAAGCCATCGCCATCTATATCTTTCCC
>JALZUU010000077.1 GCA_023300665.1 Saprospiraceae bacterium
TTTCCATGTAGAAAATCAAAGGTAAAAACATTCAACACTGTGGAGTCCACAAAGAAGACATTTTCGATTTCAAATTGCTGTTGTGTTTCTTCCAATTCAATACTTAATTCTCTCCCATAAAAACGACTCGCAGCTTCAATCTCTGGAAAATTATCAACCAAAACTGGACCAATGGGAGACGGAATTCTAGCGATTTTTATTTCAGATCCTCGATTGATTCGATATCCAACTTGATAGATACGATCTCCATCTTTATGAAAAGTATCATAATTAAATTCATGCCAGCAATATAGTAAGGTAAGAAAACAACAGGCCATCCCAAGCGATAAACCCAAAATATTAATAAGAGAAAAGGTTTTGTTTTTAAAAAGATTGCGATAAGCAATTTTGAAGTTGTTGTTAAACATAGGTTTTAGTTTTAGCTCAAGAAGTGCTAAATATAATAAACTTGCTTAACATGCCCAAATTTAGGAAGGTAGCTTAACTACCAACTACTTCTATATTCTCCACGGCGGATTCAAGCGATTCTCACCACCATAAAACAAAATCAACTGATTTCCATCTAGATCTTTTAATCTAGCTTCTCGCCACAACCAAGATTGGTCGGTCGGTTCTAAGTCAAATTTAATTCCTTTTGCTTTTAGGGAAGCTACTTGTTCGTCTAGATTTTTACATTCAAAATAAACATAAATCCCTTCTCCTTTCGGGAATTCATCTCTCTGATGTATGGAAAAAGTGGAGTTGCCATCCGGGCATTCAAACCTAGCATAATGTGGTAAGGATTTTACAATTAATTTTAAACCCAACGTTTCATAAAATGGAATTGATTTGGTTAAATCTACAGAAGGGACAGTGATTTGGTTTAGATTCATTTTAGTTGTTTAGCATTTTTTCCTGTCCGAAACACCTCAGAAAATATGATAATGGTAATAATACTCCAGATTGTCAAATAAACAAGACCCGAGACCTCTACTGTAAAAAAATACTCAACACAAGAAATACAGGTTGCTAATTTATAAATAACATTCATTAAGGAAATTACTCCGACTACAATATTGATGTTTCTTTTCATTTTTTAATTTTTAAATAGAAAATTTAAGATAGAAAATATTTTCAAAGATAGCTTACCTTAGCAAAGTCACCGACCCGGCGTATTCTTTAACCCCGCCATAATCAAATTCGAGCGTCATCATATAGACATAAACACCCGGATTAAGTTCGGAACCATCCCACCGATCGCCGCTATATCTTAAACCACCCCATCGGTCATAAATTTTCATTTCGACGGAAGTAATTTTCCCGAACTCTGAGAAAGGTTGAAAATAATCATTAATACCATCAAAATTGGGAGAAAAGGCAGTTGGGATAAAAACTTCAAAATTAGTTAGATCTAATAGAACCAAACTATCACAGCCCAACGAAGAACTAAACGTCAGTGGATATTCTCCTGGTTCCGTAAATTGATTACCTCCGATTTCATAAGTTTCTCCAGCGAGGATGGAAGCTTCTACAGAAGTAAACTGTTGACCGATTACCTCCAACTCAAGTGAGATAATACTATCACAATTATTTTGATTTAAAAAAGTATCGAGATAAAAACCTGGTACGGATAAAAAGGATCCACCAAATTCATAACTTTCACCTTCACAAATCCTCACCTCCGGCATACTCGTAATAATCGGAATACGATATTCAAAGTTTTCTGAAACCCGACAAACTCCTCCAGCAATTGTTCGAACTTGAAAAATACCTTCCCCATAATTTCCAGCTATTACCGTTGCCGTCACTTCCCCTGGCAATGCTACTCCAGATTTATACCATTGATATTCAACGTTTGGTTCTTCATCGACTGCTATTACAAAATCATCCCTACATGGATGTGTCACTTCTTCTATTTCTATACTAAAAGATTCTTGATCTGCTAGCAGAAGGTTATCAAAGAAATAATAGGTACTTACTGCTTCCGAAATCGGAGGACAATCTGGCCCGATCGCAATCGCATAAATATCTTGTTCTGGGGTAATTTCAATAAAAGAACTTACCCAAGTATTCGTCGACCCACCTGCGACAAAAACATCTGATAATTTAATCCAATCAGAAGAATTACTAGGACAACCAAAGTTTTCATCTCCAACCCCAAAAGGTAAATTATCACAATTTGAAGTTCCAAAAAATGAAATATTAATCGGTGGTGAACTAGTCAAATCGATAAACCCAAGATCGAACTCAAAACGATATAAGACGCCTTGCTCTAAAGGACTCAATAAACAAGCACCAGCATATTCTTTCCAGAAAGGTTCATGTATTTCTGTACTTCGTCGCACTCTACCATCCCGGAATCCCATTACGCCTTCCCCATCTGGAAAAGGTTGTGGCGGCGGAAATTCTTCCCATCCAAGCCAACCACAAGTATGTACATAATCCGTAGTTGGATCAGACGCTTGAATCCAATCGGTCGCACAATCTAGCTCATTTCTGTCCTGTGGACAGCAATTCATTTCTTCAAAAGAAGGATTAGGAATTAAAGAAACAGGTTCTACCAGCGCACAAACACAATCTGGATCATTGAGATCTACTAAAGTATCACCATCATCGTCTACTCCATTATCACAGATTTCAACCTGCGCAGAAAGGATACCATTACAAAAAAGTAAGATCCAAAAGATTTTTATAATTCTATATTTTAACATCGTTTTATTGGTAAAAATGATTAAAGGATTCTGCTTGAAAACTGCCTGAAATTGCAACAACACGCTTCAAAAAACTTTCTCTAAAATAAGAAAAAAGAATGAATTATATTTTAAAAGCTGTATAAAATGAGAAAAGGTAAAATTTAGCCCATAAAGAAAAAGTCTGCTAGGCTCATTACACAATGAACACTAGCAGACAAAAAATATAAAGCTATGAAAATTCTATGCCTAGTAACCTAAGCTAATTTTATAACCGAAGTAGTATTTTTCTGTTTGAGTAGGTTATCTGATTATTAGACATCTAAAGATTGGAAATCCTTCGGTAGTGGTGGATTTTTTTATGAGAAAAGTTAAATGCTTCTTTAGATTTTATTTTTTACTAGGGTTTTAGGATAGAAGCTGTTTGTTTTTCCGCTCCTTCTTCACTATTCTTTTAACCCTCCCCTTCTCAACCAATTCATGCAAAATAGAATCCGGGTCCTCCGTCATCGCATCAATTTCTAGCTTGGTTTTACCTTTTAAATCTTTGAATGTAATGTGGTAACTTTTTGACATGGTGCTTCGAATTTAGAGAGAATTTGCTTTATCCCGATCTATCAATAAAAAAGTAAAATAAGTCAAGGAACCTAAGAAAACGATCAACATCGATATTTTCCAAGTATCCGCTGATGTATAAAAATCATGGAGGATAGAAAAGTGAACTAGGTAAAAAGTGAAGATGGCAGTTAAAAAGGCGAGAACACTAAAAAGGCAAATGGTCAATGTTTCTTTCATGATTTTTTATTTGGAAGGTTGAAAAGAAAAGTTGTCTTACATTTTAACAATTAATATGCGAGATTGTTTTGATGAATGGCAAATTGATATTATCACTCAATTCATATTTTCTCCACCCGTAAAATTCTAAGTATCTCCTCATACTCCTCTTTAGTTATCCCTCTGCCTTCCATCTTTAAATCTATATAATCGTTTTCCATTGCTTCAAAAAATTCAGTTACCTTACTATGTAAAGAAAGACTTTCCCTATAACAATCCATCGCTCTATCCTTTTCTTTAGTGAATAAAGCAATATGTCCAATATTCATAATCGCTGATCCACGTACTGAAGCAGATTTAAGATAGGCTTGAAGAAAATAATCTTTGGCTTGTATAAGGTCTGATTTTAAGAGGTAGCTCCACCCAATACCAACTAGATATTTATGCAGATCAGGTCTCATTTCCATCGCTTTCTGAAAGGAGGTTATTGCTTGATCATAATTCCCTTTATTATTATAAACAATAGCTAGATAATTTATTGCTTCGTGAAGATCAGGTTTTAAATTGATGACCTTAGTAAAACAATCTATCGCTTTGTCATACAATTTCTTTTTATCATAAGCAAGCCCCAAATAATAAAATGCATCATGATAATCAGGCTTTAATTTAATTGTCTTTTGATAAAGTTCGATAGCATTATAATACCTATTCTCCTCAAAATAGATTGTACCTAATCCATAATATCCTTCATAATAGTCAGGTTTTAAATCAATCGCTTTGCGAAAGCACTGCATCGCTTTTTTGGTATTTTTTGTGGAGTAAAATGCAAATCCTAAGCTATACAATGCATCATAACTATCAGGCTCTAAATCAACCTCTTTTTGAAAGCAAGCGATCGCTTTCCCATATAATTTCTGCTCCAAATAGATCTTCCCCTTAAGAGAGATTGCAAGCGAAGAATCAGGGTTTAACCTAATCGCCTTTTGGCAATATTCCATCGCAACCTCATGTTTCTTCTTATTAAAATGGATATACCCTAGTAGTTGATAGGCTTGATAGAGATCAGGTTTGATCGCAAGCACTTTTTGAAAACAACCAATCGCTTTCTCTTCATTTTCAATCCTGTTATAAGCGACCCCCAAATTATAAATGGCTTCATAATGATTAGGTTGTATTCTAATCGCTTTAGTATAATATTCAATCGCAATGTCTAGTTCATTTTGCTCCGAACATATATTGGCTAGATAAAAAAGTGCCGTAAAGAAATATGGATTAGCTTCAATCGCTTTTTCATAGGATTGTCTAGCTCTTGAAAGCCTTCCTTTATTGTGATATGCTGCCCCCTCATTAAAAAACACCTCATAATCTCTAAGCTGCGAATTATTAAAAACATCCCCAAGTACCGTTTCTACATCATCAAACAATCGCCCTAAACCACCAAATATTCCTCCGCGTTTTGCCATATTTCTAGATATTTCCTTTGACTATTATCAGTTAATATTTTTTATTCTTCAAAACACATAAAATTAACAAATATCTATCACCCAACAAAATCATTCTGTTTTAGAATAAGAAATTCCCATAAAAAAACTTACAGACCACAAGGTCTCCCAAATCCTGCACGACCAAAACACGCCAAAAGATTTACACGATGACAGTGTCTCTGCGCCTCCGCGCGACAAAAAAAACATAAAAATTTACACACCAAAAGATTTACACGCTAAAACATCTCTGCGTCTTCCCAAGCAAGTCCAGAACACATCCTCCGATACAAAGCTTAAAAAAATACATACCTCCAAACCAAAATCAACCATCTCAATTCTTCCCCCGCCCCATCCTAACCGCCAACCCCAACATCAAAATCAACAGCCCCATCGTAAACAACAACGCCATCCGCAACCCAATGGCATCTGCCAAAAACCCCAAGGTCGGAGGCCCCACAAAAAAACCAGCATATCCCACGGTCGTGGCCATTGCAATTCCAACTGACGGCGCCACCCCCGGTGTATTCCCTGAAGCAGAATATACAATCGGTGCAATCGACGCCAGCCCAAGCCCCAATAGAAAACTACCCAACAAGACCACCCACCAGTTTAGCACCGCCAACATTAATCCCAATCCAAAAATCGCCATCAAACTACTATTCTGCAACATCTTATATCTCCCCCATCGGTTGGTAAAATGATCGCCAAAAGATCGCCCGATAAACATCGCCATCCCAAAACTAACAATCGTCATAGCACCCAATGATTCAGATTCGCCAATTACATTTTCCATATAAAGTGCCGACCAATCTGCCATCGTTCCTTCTCCCACCATACTACAAAAAGCAATCAATCCTAGAGGTAATATCAACTTATTCGGAAAAATAAAATTCGGTTGATCTTCTCCTGCTTTTCGCTCTTCCTCCAACGCATCAATCACATAATAACTCGCCATCCAGACAATAATAAAACTTAATAAAGCCACTGTCAAAAAATGAAAAAATAAAGGCCAATCTGTTTTTGCAAACAACCCTCCAACCGCTGCACCACTAGCCATTCCTGCACTAAACACCGCATGGAAAGAAGACATGATCGATCTCCCATAACCACGTTCCACATACACCGCCTGCCCATTCATCGCCACATCCATACTACCACCCGCAAACCCATATCCAAAAATCGCAATTGCCGCCACATAAACATTCGGCATCACCACCAAAAAAGGCAACACCAAACACATCAACCCTCCCGTAAAAACCGTCACCCGATGACTCCCAAAACGCGAAATCACACTCCCCGTAAAAGGCATCGCCGTCATCGCACCCGCCGCAAAACAAAACAACAACAACCCCAACGTACTATTATCCACCTCAAAATATGCCTTCACCGCAGGTATCCGCGCCGTCCAATTCCCCATCAAAAATCCGTTGACTAAAAAATAAGCACAAACGGCAATTCTATTATTTTTCAAAAATTAATTTTTTTTATAGCCAGTTGGCCCAGTTAGCTGCTCTTTCATTCACGTTAAAGAGCCTTGAATTTGATTTTGATTTTGCCATTGAAATTTGAAAAGGGGTCTCACCAGCCCACAAGATAATCAATCTCATCAGACCAGCAAAACCCCTCTTAACTCTTTAATATTGAAGCTGTTTAAAAATTTACACGTCAAAAGATTTACACGTTCGAGTGTCTCCCGAAACAAGTCCGGGACGAATCTGCGCCTCCGCGCACTCTGCGAGAAAAAACCTCTTAACCAAACCCTCTCCTCTAATTCTCTCCCCTCATCTACTCCCCCACCACTGATATCCGAATCCCTTCCGAATGACTCGTAAACTCAGGCGCATACATACACTGAATCGTCGTAATCCCATTCGAAAAATCCCCCGCATGAAATACCCGAACTGGATATTCAAAAACATGCGTTCCTATCGGTAACCAGCCAAAGAAAAAATTGGTAGAAACATCTTTCGTACTTTCATAATAACTCAAGCCTCCCTGATATTTTCGCTGACTCAACACATTGATCGGCTCCAATCCACTCGCCCGCATATCCTTCATGTGTACATATTCCATCGGACGATCTACCCGCAACTCAATTCGTACTTTTAATAAATCACCAGGCACCAATTTCGTTGCTTCAGTTACGGGAATCAACTCCGGACCCCGATCGGTATTCACCTGCTTAAACATCGCCTTTTTCAACTCCAACGGTGTTTCTTCAAAAGTTTTGATCTGATCAAGATCTTCAAAATATTGCCAGTACATCGCTCCCCAAGCTACATTTGCATTTGGATTATTAATCGTGATTTTACCCATCTCTGGCGTAATTTCTTCCGCATTCCACGAAGTCTTAAAATAGCCTGATCCCGCTTCTTTCTTAACCGTAGATTGATCAAATAATTTACCACCAATGGTGATATCTACTGGCTGATCTTCTAGCAACCAATTCGCTCCACTACTCAATAATGCATAGACCGCAGAAGCCGTTGCCTTCGTCGTTTTCCAATGCGTCGTCTGCTTCGTTTTTAACAACCATACTTTTAGATCATCCACCGTTTGCTCATCATTTCCAACTTCCGCAAAAGCTTCAATCAGTAAAGACTGCGTTTCAATTGGTAATTGATACCAATAATATCCAAAGGTCGTTTTCCAATACATACCCATTTCATCATTCTTGATCGCTCGTTCTTTTAGCGACGCCAAAATCATAGCAGGAGTCTCCGTACGATCCGCACGGTGCAAGGCCAACGCCAACATTCCTTGCTCGTAATTATTTCTAGACAACCAATATTTATCAGCTTGACCATAATAATAATTCATGATCTCTCGCACTTCTTTGGAAATATTTTCTTCTGGAAAGAACGATCGCATATAAAGGTAATGAATCTGAATAGACGCTAAATGATCGTCTTCCATTTTAGACTTATTACGTTTTACATTCCGTTCTAAATCACGATAAGTTTCAATAAATTTTCGATCTAAATAAGGAATCGCTTGGCGTTTTATTTTTACCAATTTAGGATTACTCGAAATTTCTTTAACACCCAATTTATCTAAATGTCCAAGACCTTCTAATATATTTTGGGTTATATAACGGTTCGGACGTCCACC
>JALZUU010000078.1 GCA_023300665.1 Saprospiraceae bacterium
TTTAAGTGAAAAAATAAAGATCTATCCAAATCCTGCTTCTACCCTTTTGAATCTTAGTATTGAAAATGAACACCAATTACAAGAACTTGAAATTTTTGATCTTACTGGTAAAAAATTACATACGATTCTTGGAATAGAGGGTCAACAACAATTTCAATTTAATGTGAATAGTTGGACAAAAGGGGTTTATGTTTTTCATATCAGATTGACAGAAGGTAGTAGTATTATTAAACGTGTTTTTGTTAGTCCGAAATTTTAAGCGTGTTTGACAACTTATAGAAAGTAGGATGCTTTTTTATTATTTAGCTATTGGCTAGTTGGCTTCCCCCTTACGTGAAATTGCGTTAAAAAGGAAGCCAACTGGCCAAATAGGAATACCCTAAATAGGTCACTCACTTAAATAATAATTACCGAACAAACGATAAACTCTTAACCACCCTATTTTTCCCACCTACTGTTCTAGCACTTAAACGATAAAAGTAAATCCCACTTGGCAGTGTTTCCCAATTAAATTGAAACGTTTGTTCTCCTCTTTGCTTGGTTCCAGTAAAAAGCATCCGATTCAATTTTCCATCCGCACTAACCAAAGATAAGTCGATCTCTGTTTTTTCTTCTAAATAAAAACGAACCGTCGATTCATCTATCACTGGATTCGGAAAAATTGATAGATTTTTTAAACCTATATTTTCTAGGTTTTTAGTCGCAGTAATTTCTGGTTCAAGCAGATCGCCTTGATAGACTCCATGTCCATGCGTAGCTACTCGAAGCTTACGATTGGAAGGAGAAATACTAAGATGCATCACTAAAACCGCATCTGGCAATCCATTCGAAAATACTTCCCAAGAGTCACCACCATTGGTTGAACAGTAGACGCCCAAATCATTTCCAACATAGAGAATATCAGGATTAAAGGGGTCAATCACGATGGTATTAGTTGGTACATCAGGTAATCCATTATTAATGGAATTCCAAGACAATCCACCATCCATTGATTTAAAAACATGATCGGTGAAAAATCCAGAAAAGGTAATGTATACAATTTGGTCATCCGTTGGATCAAAAGCAATGTCTGAGGCATTTCGATCTGGTAATCCAGTTATTTCAATCCAGTTTTGACCAGCATCATTTGACTTTACAATTGTCGGTGGATTAAAAAATAAAAAATCCACTGTACTTGCGAAAAGTACCTCTTTATCAGTTGGAGAAACAGCAATGGTTAGTAAGCTATTTATCCCTGAAACATTACTATTATTAGAGAATCCCCAGCTACTTCCTCCATTCGAAGAAACATGTAATTTTTGAGAGCCTGCATAAATGGTAGATTGATCTGTAGGTGCTAGAGCAAATGGGGCATTAAAAATTGGATCTTGAGTTCCAGATGGTTGAGCAAAGAAAAAACTAACACCTCGATTAGTAGATCGATTAAGTCCTAAACGCTGAGAAGAGCCATAGACCTTCCGGTCATCCGTTTGGTCAATTGCGGTACACATTCCATCTGCGAAAAGCACCCGAGTCCAAGCATCGCTGCCTGTATAGATAGCGGTTGCATTATCCTGCATTCCACCAATGGCAAATATAGAATCAGTACTAGAATTAGAAAAATTAGCATAGAATTGTTGAGTTTGATATCCTCCATTTCTGCCTTCCCAATCTTGACCACCATTACTTGAAGCAAAGATCCCTCCGTCGGTCAACGCAAAAACTAAGTTGGGGATCGTGGGATGGAATTTCACCTGATGTATATCTGCATGGACATAATTAGGAGGTCCTTCTGGACCGCCAACAGGAACTTGTCCAAATTGCCACAAATCCCAAAAACCAACTTGATCAAGGGTTGCTCCACCGTTATTTGATCTATAAACTTCGAAACCACTATATACTAATTCGTTAGGATTATTTGGATTAACTGCTACATCATGGGAATACCAGCCTTGATGAGCGGCAATATCTTGATTATTAACCATCGTCCAATTCGTTCCGCCAAGTGTGGATTTAAACAATCCAATACTATTAAAAGCATTAGCAATAGAAGCATAAATTTCTTGAGGATTAGAAGGATTAATACTGAGCAAAGCTTTTCCATCCCAAGTGGTAGGTAGACCATTGGTTAACTCAATAAAAGTATCTCCTCCATTGATAGATTTGTAGATTCCAGCAGAGGTACCATTGATACTTCCGTGTGTAAAATATAATTCATTAGGGTTTTGTGGATTAATTTCGATATCAACAATCATCGGAATATTATTGATCATATCCCAAGTATTCCCGGCATCTTGCGTTCGATAAAATCCTTCTGTGGTAGCAGCAAAAACAATAGAAGGATCATTCGGATCAATCACGATATCTTGTATTCCTGTAAAACTATCCAATTCCCAATCTAATGACTTAGACCAAGTGGTTCCTCCATCTTCAGATTTTAAAATTCCTATTCCATAAGTTCCTCTTGTCAAACGATTGACATTCCCAATCGAAGCATTTCTAAAGTTATAGACCTCACCCGTTCCTATATAAATCACATCTGGATCAATTGGCGAAATAGCGATAGCTCCAACCCCAAGGACTGGAAAATTTGTTCTAACGGGTTCCCAGGCATTTTCTCCAATTCCCATGGTGGTCGACTTCCATAAACCACCACTTGCTGCTCCAACATAAATGGTAAACGGGTCCACCGGATCGAATGCGATACATAAAGTTCTTCCGCCGATATTTTTAGGACCTAATGCCTCAAATGCACTACTGATGCCGCTTTCGGTCAAGGCTTGAATTTGTTTTTGTTGAAAAGCTTCCTCATATTTTTTATTATGCAATTGCCCATCAGGATAGGTTCGCAAATAGGTAAAATGATCTAAAGAATAGGCTGCACCAGAAGGATGAACTTCTTTTTCTTTTTGGTTATTTTTTTGACAAGATGCAAAAAAAATAAGATTAAAAAATAGGATAATTTTTAAAAGGTGAAGGGTTTTCATATTGCTCAATATTTTAAAAGGTTCTTTAAAAACAGTTTTCCGAAGGTAACAAAGAAATGGATATTTTAGAAGTAAAAAAAAGAAAAAATATAGTAAAATATTTACATTAAGAACGTTTTTTGTTTTTTATTCATTCCTTTTCAATAATCTTTATTCAAAAAAGAAGACCTTAAATTTGGCCTTAATTAAATCAAGATTAACTATAAATATTCTTCATAAAAACCCCTTTAATCTGATTTTTTATACTTATCTTAGTACTTCTAAATACGTTAGTTAAATCGTTCTGATTTAAAATCAATTTGCTCACTCATAGTGGAAGTTATTCCTTGGCTTCTGATTTTTTGCAAATTATTAAATTAAAAAAAAATCTCTTTCTCAGTGGTTTAGAAAAATCGCGAAACTTTCTCTAAAGAATTATAACCAAGTAGTTGTCCAACAACTCCTACCTAAAAATTTTGTTATGAAAAACTTTACAATCGTTTTAATCTTATTATTCCCTTTTTATTCATTCCTAGGTGCTCAATGTTTTGATCTCACCAGTTTTGAAATTTTTGCCTGCCAAGGAGTGGTAGTAAATCTAGACCTTGATATTTCAGGTGGTGAAGCTCCTTACAACGTAGAATGGACAAGTGATTTTGGACAAGGAAATGGAACTGTCACTGAACAAAATGGTTCTTTTGAACTTGCAGTTACGGAACCTTCTACTTATAATTTTACGGTTACAGATAATACTGGATGCCAGGAATCCATAAGTAGTGGCGTCCAATTTGGCGATCAAATATTTGCGGATATCGATATATTTAATGGGACTTGTAGTGGATCCTGTGATGGTTCAGCCTTCATTATTGCTTCAGGGGGGTCAGGAAATTATAGTTTCGATTGGAGTAATGGTTTCAATGGATCTCAATCTTCCAATCTTTGTGCAGGAAACTATTCTGTTACCATTACAGATCAAATTGGTTGTTCTGATTTTATTACCTTTACTATATTGGATCCTACCCCTTTAGTAATCGATTTTAACGTGGTAGACATTACCCCAGTTTCCTGTGAAGGATCAGCGGATGGTGCAATTGAAAATATTCTAATATTTGGTGGTGTACCGCCATTCACCTTCGAGTGGACCGGACCAAATGGTTTCAGCAGTATAGATCTAAATTTAACCAATCTAACTGGTGGTACTTATTCCTTGGCAGTGACAGATGCTAATAATTGTACAACGCCCGGCATAAATATTGACGTTCCTGAATCTGATGAATTAGAATTGGAATACACCACTAGCCCACTCGCTTGTATGAACGATGGTTTTATCCAAATTGATAATGTCATTGGAGGAAATCCACCTTTTTCCTATTCTCTCAATGGATTACCTTTTACTGAAGAGGATTTATTTGAAAACTTGATTGCTGGAGTTTACAATATTGATGTGCTCGATGCACTTGGGTGTTCAACAAATATTATCGTTTCTATTCAATCAAATATTACAATGGAGCTGACTCCTAGCTTTGCGGATTGTGATAGCATGGGCGGAACAGTCGTTGTTAATAATTTACAAGGAACAACAGATGCTAGTTTTGTATGGAGCAACGGAGATATAGGCCCGGAGGCAAACAATTTAGCCCCTGGTGGATATTCAGTTACCGTTACAGATAATGTGACCAATTGTGTGACCCACCAAAATGTAGAAGTCCTTTATGATCCTGCTTGTTTTGTTCAAATTTCTGGTACCATCTTAAATGATTTTGAAAATGATGATTGTGTGGAAGATGTTGATTCTGAACCAGCAGCATTTATTTTGGTTTCCCTCAGTAATGGTGATTTAACTTTTACTGATGAAAATGGTTATTACGAATTTGAAACGGAGCCCGGCACGTATGAAGTATCCATAGATTTGTCGAATACTTTATTTGATCCTTTGTGCAGTCCACCCATCACGGTGGATGTCTCTAATTTTGGAGGTATTTCTAACGACAATGATTTTTGGGTGACCTATCCGATTACACAAGATTTAGCGATATGGGTTTATTCTGGTGCAATACGTCCAGGTTTTGACCAAACAATTTCAGTTCACGCACGTAACCTTGGTGGATTTCCAATGGACGGAACCGTAAGTTTTATGCATGATCCTTTACAGAGTTTTCTTAATGCAACTCCCGATGCAAATTACGATCAAGCGACTAGCACCTTAAGTTGGGATTTTGAAGACTTAGCTCCTGGAGAATACACTTCATTTGTGGTCAATTTAAATCTTCCAGCCGATGTTGAGATCGGCACTCCGATAACTTATTTTGCTACCATCGGACCAGAAGAAAACGATATCGATCTCACCAATAATACCAAAGTAGTTAACCGTATTGTTACCGGAAGTTTTGATCCAAATGATAAGCAGGTTACGCCTCGTGGTGAAGGAGACACAGGAGATATTACCAGA
>JALZUU010000079.1 GCA_023300665.1 Saprospiraceae bacterium
CCATTTAAAAATGGAGGCCATGTATTTTTATCCATGTGGCTAGATTTATACTATCTTAAAATTATTGGTTATTGTATATACAATCATTTACAAGCCTCCTTAGTATATGATTCGTTTATGCAAGGATTAAAGAAGCAAAATTTTCCAAAAGGAATGATCGTACCTTCGTATGGTGGGGCGCAGTATAAGAGTGAGAGATTTAGGAAGTTGTTATCGAAGTTGTGTTTAGTTCAAAGCATGACACGTCGAAATAATCATTATGATAATGCAGTTGCGGAATTTATGTTTTTCATATAAAGGAGAAAGAAGGTTTCTATACGAATCTAAAATATTTAAATTTAGAAAAAATTAATGATAAGGATTCATATGGGAAAATGCCTTTTAGTTATATTGGTAAAAATGCTGAAGGCCGTCCTATAATTCGAAATAATAATGCTTTCAGTTCAAAGATGGTTTCAGATCCTAAAAAATCTTTTTATTGGTTGGTATTTGATTGGAGTATTGAAAGTAAATATTGGCCTAAATAAGACTAAATTACTTGAAGAGAGTCTTTTTGAACTTAGCAAGATTGTGCATAATAATTTGTTTGTCTTGTCTTAAAATAAATCAATACTTAGTTTTTCCTTCCACTAAATTTGCGATATTTGCCATAAAAAACAAACAATGAAAGAAAACTTAAAATCTATTAACCTCGGAGCAGGATTAGGAGATATCCTATTTGGAATGTCTCGTGAGGCAGTTAGAAAAATTCTAGGCGATCCAACAGAAATAGACGATAATCCATTCAAAGAAGAACTTGGACACCGAACCCAAACTTGGCATTACGATGAACTAAAATTATCCCTTAGTTTTCAAGAACCAATAGAATGGGAACTCGACACCATCTCCGTAACGGATGCTTTCTATATACTCAACAAAGAATCGTTGATTGGTAAGTCAATGATGATGGTTAAAACGGCCTTAGAAAAAATGGATGTCACCGACCTAGAAATGGAAGACCACTCTGATGAAGATGGAGCAAAACATACCCTCCTTTCTTCTGATAGCTACCTCTCCAATTTTTGGTTCGATAACAATATTCTCGCCGAAATTCAATGGGGACCAGAAGATGATGTTTAATTGAAAATTAAAGTTATAATGAAATAAGCCCAATTTTGTATTCAACAAAAATTGGGCTTATTTACAAATCAACAAATCAACAAATCAACAAATCAACAAATCCGCACACCAAACTAAAGCCGTCTCAACTCCTTTGTAATCTCTCGCAACTCCAACTGCAAAGTCTCCGCTGAATTCACCGAGTCACTTTCTAAAATTCTTAAACTTAATCGATCAATAGAATCTAAATAAAACTGATCGTCTTCCATCTCACTTTTCATTCCTTCCATCTGAGCGAGGTCTTCATAATTGCGTTCGCGAAGTTGATTTAATTTTTTTCGTTTATCAGCCAGTGTGCTGTTTAGCTTTTGATTGTCGAGTAGGGTAGTCAGTTTTAATTGACAAGTCTCATAAAATTCCACTTTAGTTTTTCGGAGATTTAGTTCCGTTTTAAAGTCGGCCAATAATCGTTCACTTTCTCTACGAGTATCGGAATTCAGATTGGGAGATTGAAGCGACTGCTGTAATTCAAAAATATCTTGTCTGATATCTGCAATCTCTTTTTGATGAATGCGTAGTTCTTCTTTACAATTTTCTAATCGTTGCGCAACTCGACCTTCCGTGGTTTTACCATAACGGATGGCCTCTTTTTTATCATTTCTATTTTTTAAAAGAAAAAATATTGAACCAATTACCAAGGCCGTTAATAATAAAATCATAAATCCTATTGGATGAGTCTTTAACATTATAAAAGACCCGAAAACCCCAATTAATACTAGGATTACAGCCAATAAAACTTTCTCTAAACTATATTCAGAATTACTCAAAGTTTAAATTTTAAAAAATAAAAAAAATCGCATAATCTGTTTCGCTGAAAAACGAGAACCAGAAATCCGCACATCAAGATAACGCTTGTTCCAAATCTTCCAATAACCATTTTGGGTCTTCGAAACCAATATAAAATCGGATCAAATTCCATGGCACCGAAGTATCTTGACGGCCCGGGATATTTCTAAAGGCGCAATAAGGCAATGCCAAGGATTCATGACCACCCCAAGAAACAGCCAAAGTAAATCGTTGTAATTTACCAAAAAATTCTTCAACTTCCTCCATATTATCGGCCTTCAATAATATAGAAAATAAACCACCACAACCACTCATTTGTTTATGAGCCAGTTCTAGTTGTGGAAAATCTTTATGAAAAGGGTATAGCACTTTTTCAATTTTAGGATGATTCGAAAGCCACTCAGTGATAATTTTCGCACTCTCATCTACTCGGTGCATCCGTAGCTCAAGCGTGCGAAGGCCTCGAATTACCAACGCTGCATCATGAGGAGAGATGATGGCGCCTAAGGTCATATATTCTGATTTAAAAATCTTTTCAATTTGCGCTTTACTCCCTGCCAAAGTACCGACGACCACATCGCTATGTCCATTTAGATATTTAGTTCCTGAATGAATCACCAAGTCAATGCCCATTTCAATTGGTCTTTGAAAAATAGGGGAGCAATAACTATTGTCAATCATGGTAACCAAACCATGTTTTTTAGCCAAAGCAGCACAAGCAGGAAGATCTTGTAAATCAAAACTAGCCGTATTTGGACTTTCCAGATAAAGCACCTTGGTATTTTTTTGAATAGCAGATTCAATGGCTTCCAAATCTTTCCCATCCACAAAACTATGAGAAATATCAAAGCGACTTAAAAATTTGGTCAGTAAATTATAAGTCCAAGAATAGGGCGATTGAACACAAACAACATGATCACCAGCCGAAAGATTTCCAATCATTGCCGCAGCAATTGCCGCAGAACCACTACCAAAAATAAGCGCATCTTCCGCACCTTCTAGTTTAGCAATTTTCTTTCGTAAAATTTGAACAGTTGGATTATTTCCTCTGGTATAAATATGTTGATCTAGTTCATTTACCAATGCTTTTCGAAAAGCTGCAATGGAAGGAAAAACAAAATTACTAGACTGGATAATAGGTGGGCAAACGGAATTAAAATATTGATCTCGATCCTCTCCTTCGTGTATTAAAATATCACTAAAATTTTTCATTTTTAAAAGCCAAGATAGGAAATTAATGGCAAAAAAATACTACAGAATAAAGGATGTTTTGGGCGTTGAATGATAGACAAAAAAATAGAGGAGAAAATAGATCCTTTTGGGAGAGATCCATTTTTCCTCTATTCGTCTTTGGTTTGTCAGGACATAGTCCTCACATGATTAAAGCGCCTTAAAAGCGGTTTGGGAAAAAATCAGTTTCTGGGACCGCCATATAGTTTATCCAATTTGCTATTTCTAGCTAGTCTTTGGGGAATGGACAAACGCTAAGGCCGTTTTTGGGGGTTGTTTTTGGGATACATCAATGAGCGCGCTTGCGGTTTAGGGGATTGTGTCGATACAACGTCACTCAAATCGCCTGCCTACGGAGGCTGGGGTTTTGGGTTGTTAACCGCTGTGATCAATTTTTTTGAAATAGTACTTGAATCCGAAATAGTAACTGCAATAATTATGGACACGTTCATAGGATACACTTTAAATTTTAAGAAAATAACATGGATTTCCATTTGGAAATACTACGTTGAATCAATAATTGTTTAAGTGTAGACTAAATTTATAAGCAGTAATTTTTAATAAAGAAATATTAAATGGATGTATAGATGTGTATGCCTCTATAACTACTCCGGATTAGAATATGTTGTTTAATTTGGTGTTTTTTTAAAATTTTAACAAAAAATTAGGGGTTTTTACCTAGAATCTGAAGGTGAAAAGGGAAATTTGAAGGAGTGATTTTTTGAATTGATAAACAGCTTCTATGTTAAAATTGAGCAAACTATTTCATCTTTAACTATTTTTTCTGAAAAAAGAATATTGAATTTCAGCTAGTGAGCCTCCTAAAAAACCAGACACAAAAACTTTGTAAATTTAGGTATCTTAGCCGTCGATTTTAAAATTAAACGCTATGAAATGCTAAAAAAAACAATGACAATTTTAATACTCGGATTTTTTCTCATCATCGGATTGGTTGTTCTATCCAATATCTGGGTATTGAATTCTACTCAATTTCAAGTCTTTGAGGAAGTCGGTTCCTTACCGGAAAATAAGGTAGCCCTAGTTTTGGGCACCTCACCCATATTGCCCAACGGTCGACCCAATCTATATTTCAAAAGTAGAATTGCCGCCGCTGCTGAACTTTACCATGCTGGGAAAGTCGAGCACTTCATTCTTAGTGGAGACAATGGTACCAAAATTTATAACGAACCAGAAGCGATGCAAGCGGCCTTGGTAAAACTGGATGTTCCCCTCGAAAAGTTGACCTTGGATTATGCCGGATTTCGAACTTTAGATTCGGTGGTTCGTTGTCAGAAAATTTTTGGTCAAAATTCTTTTACTGTCATCTCTCAAAAATGGCATAACCACCGCGCCGTATTTATTGCCAATGCGAATGGCTTAAATGCGATAGCTTACAATGCGCCCAAAGTTGTCAACGCCACGCGTAAAGCAACCAATCGCGAATATCTTGCGCGCGTAAAAGCGGTATTAGATATTTATGTTTTTAGAAAAGGTCCCAAGTTTTTAGGACAGAAAGAAAATATTGATTTAAATGGCTAATCCTAAAATTTCGACCATTCCTTCTCCTTGTTTTGTACTAGAAGAAAAGAAGTTGCGCAAAAATTTAAAATTACTTCAACGTGTTAGAGCAAAAGCAGATGTAGAGATCATTTTGGCTTTTAAAGCTTTTGCTAATTGGAAAATCTTTCCCATCATTCGAGAATATCTAGATGGCGCCACGGCAAGTTCTCTTTGGGAAGCTCGACTTTGTTTGGAAGAAATGGGTAGCCTTGCACACACTTATGCCCCCGCTTATTTACCAGAAGAGTTTGATCAGATTATTAAACGGAGTAGCTATATAACTTTTAATTCTTTGACGCAATTTAAAACCTTTTATCCAAAAATAAAGGCCTTTAAAAAGCGAAAAATTAATTGCGGTCTTCGGATTAATCCAGAATATTCGGAGGTGGAAACGGAACTTTATAATCCTTGTGCACCCGGAAGTAGACTCGGTGAACTCTGGACAAATATTGGAACAAAATTACCAGAAGGAATCAATGGGTTACATTTTCACAATCTCTGTGAATCGGATTCTTATGCACTCGAAAAGACCTTAAAAAATATTGAAAAATATTTTGGTCACCTCCTTCCTCAAATCGAATGGATCAATATGGGCGGTGGTCATTTGATTACTAAAAAAGGCTATGATGTTGCTCATTTAATTAAAATTCTAAAAGCATTTAAGAAAAAACATCAACTAAAAATTACCTTAGAACCCGGAAGCGCCATCGCTTGGCAAACGGGATTTCTACGAACCAGCGTACTTGATATCACAGAAAATAAAGGAATTAAAACGGCTATATTGGATGCTAGTTTTACGGCCCATATGCCTGACACCTTAGAAATGCCGTATCGACCGGATGTGCAAGGCACCGTAGAAAAATCTGACTATCCGTATCGACTAGGCGGCGTTAGCTGTTTGGCAGGAGATTATTTAGAAAATTATTATTTTAAAAAACCGCTAAAAGTAGGAGATCCAATTATTTTAGAAGATATGATGCATTATACGATGGTAAAAACCACGATGTTTAATGGGGTCAAACATCCCGATTTTGCGGTCATAGATTTAGAAGGAATATTAACTGTTTTACGCAAATTTACTTACCAAGATTTTAAACGAAGATTAGGATGACAATTGCAGATGCACATAAAAGTTTAATTGAAGTATTAACACCTGTTTTTGAAAAAGGAGAAGCTACACAAATGGCGAGGATCGTTTTTGAAGACGCTTTTGCGGTTACAAATTTTTTACGAAAAGACGAATTAAGCGAAACCCAAGAAGCAAAATTAAAGGAGATTCAAACTCGATTGCTAGCCAAGGAACCCATTCAGTATGTACTCGGAATGACCTATTTTTATGATTTAAAGTTTAAAGTCGATCCCGCTGTTCTGATTCCACGACCCGAGACGGAGGAACTCGTCGCTTGGATTTTGGAAGATCAACCTAAAAACTTAAATCTACGAATACTTGATATTGGAACTGGTAGCGGTTGTATTCCAATTACAATCAAATCCAAAGCTCCAAATTTTCAAGTAGCAGCCCTTGATATAAGCGAAGGAGCGTTAACGGTCGCGAAAGAAAATGCCGATTTAAATCAAGTTGAAATAGCGTTTCAAAACTTAGATATTCTAAAAAAAGAAAACTGGAAAATCCTACCGAGCTTTGAAGTCATTGTTAGCAATCCGCCTTATATTCCTTTTAAAGAAAAACAATTAATGTCTACTAATGTGCTCGATCATGAGCCAGAGATTGCTTTGTTTGTTACCAATGAAGATCCCTTAATTTTTTATCGAACCATCATTGATTTGGCCAAAGAACATCTTGTAAAAGGTGGTTGGCTATATTTTGAAACCAATGAATACAACGCCACTAAAGTTGAAGCCCTCTTCTTTAATGCCGGATTTTTTGATATTGAAAAACAAAAAGACCTGCAAGGAAAAGACCGAATGGTGAAGGGGCGGTTTGGAACGAGGAATTCGTAGGGAAGTGCAAGG
>JALZUU010000080.1 GCA_023300665.1 Saprospiraceae bacterium
TCAACAATTCAACAATTCAACAAAAAAATGATCAAAATAACCTCCATCCCTACCGGATACTTCAAACTAGATGGTGGCGCTATGTTTGGCGTAGTCCCTCGTAGACTATGGCAGCGTACGCATCCGCCTGATGAGAACAATCTTTGTACTTGGGCGATGCGTTGTTTGCTGATTGAAACAGGAGATCGTAAAATATTGGTAGACACCGGAATAGGAGATAAACAGAATGAAAAATTCTTTTCTCATTTTGAGCCACATGGAACCGATTCGCTCTTGGGTTCACTGAAAAAAAATGGTTTTACTTCGGAGGATATTACCGATGTTTTTTTGACACACTTACATTTTGATCATGTGGGCGGTGCGGTAAGACGAGATGCGGATGGTCAATTAATTCCTACCTTTCCCAATGCGACCTATTGGACCAATCAAAAACACTATGACTGGGCGTTAAATCCAAATCCTCGAGAAGCCGCTTCTTTTTTAAAGGAAAATTTTGTTCCACTTCAAGAACAAGGAGTTTTGAAATTTATTCCGATTAAAGAAGGTGGCACCGAATGGTTACCAGGAATAAAAGTCCATTTCGCTTATGGACATACGGAAGCCATGATGTTGCCCGAAATCGATCAGGGAGATCATGCTGTTTTTTATTGTGCAGACCTACTAGCCAGTCATTTCCATCTAGGTAAACCTTATGTGATGGGCTACGATATCCGTCCGCTGGTGACCATGCAAGAAAAAGATTGGTTGCTGAACCGAGCAATTAAAGAGAATTTGGTCCTATTTTTTGAACATGATCCAGTGTTGGAAAAGGCGGAAATCACCCTAAATGAGCGAGGTCGACATGTAGTTAAAGAGGCGAATACGTAAAATTTGGATAAAAACAGGGAAATCAACGGTCTTCCTATTGTAAAAATGATGAAAAAATCATATCTTTGCACCGCTAAAAACACATTTTAAATAAAACTAAAAATTTTTAGATGTTAATTATTGAAGTAAAAGACGGAGAATCAATTGATCGTGCGCTAAAGCGTTACAAAAACAAACACCGTAAAGTTGGTTTAATTCAGGAATTGAGAAGAAGAAAAGAATTCGTGAAGCCTTCTGTTACCCGTCGTAAAGAAGTACTCAAAGCTGAGTATATCAATCAAAAGTACCGCGTAGGAGAATAGTATCCTATTCGTTTTAGAATATATAAAGGCATATCGTAGTACATTTCTGCGGTATGCCTTTTGTCGTTGACTGATAGACAACGCTCTAAAAAATTTATCATCTTCATTTCTTATGATATTAAGATGACTTTTTAGAAAGAACTAAAAGAATCCCTCGCCTGTTCTAGTGCTGCAGGCACTAAGTTTATATGTATATATCTGAGGGTGTGTTGATTTGGCGGTACCTATTGAATTAATTTAAAATTTATAATTCAAACTAGTATTGATAAAAAATTGTTAATCGGTGAATTGTTAGTACACTAGGCAATACTGACCCAATAGAGAAGCCATATGATTGTTACGTTAGCATTGCGTAATACGTGACTAATCCACCGATTAACTAATTAACAATTTAGTGCTGAAGGCACTAATCTAATATGGAAAACTTGAAACTTCGGTTGCTCTCCAATTTTGTCATTGTCTTTTTGCTTCTTGCTTTTGGATGGTGGTCCATACTATTATATACCAAAAATAAAGACGCCTTTATTGCTAAAAGTAATTATCTCCAAATTGTATTAGCTGCAAAAGGAGATATTGCCAATCGGATTGAATTTGAAAAAACGGTTGATTTTAAAGAACTGGAATCGAATTATAAGCGACAAGAATGGATGATTTTAGGGGAGGCCTTATTTTTTATTCTCAGCCTGGTAATTGGTATTTATATTATCAATCGAGGATATAATCGAGAAATGATTGCGGCGCAAGAACGAAGAAACTTTTTACTCTCTATTACCCATGAGCTCAAGTCTCCGATCTCTTCTATTCGTTTGGTCTTAGAAACATTTTTAAAGCGGGATTTAGAAAAAAATCAGATTAACCAATTAAGCGGAACGGCTTTGGAAGAAACAGAGCGACTTACCACCTTAGTCGAAGATTTATTGCTAGCGGCAAAAATGGAAAATCATTACGAGCCCGTTTTAGAGTCGGTTGATGCGGTAGATTTAATCGATCAATTGGTGAAAAGACTCCAAGCTAAATTTCCAAAAGCTCATTTTTCTTTTCGTCATGATGGTCAAATTCCTCATATCATGGCCGACAAAACAGGGTTAACTTCTATCACGCTTAATTTGCTGGAAAATGCCATCAAGTACTCCCCTGCCCCAGCAAAAATTGAGGTAGCCGCTAATCAAAATGGATCATTTCTTTTGTTGGATTTTTTGGATCAAGGCTATGGAATTACAGAAAAAGAGAAGAAAAAGATATTTAGAAAATTTTATCGGACCGGTAGTGAAGATACTCGGTCAACAAAAGGCACTGGCCTGGGTTTATATATTGTGAAAGAGATTGTCGAAGCGCATCAAGGGAAGATTACCATTCAAGATAATCAACCTCGCGGAAGTATTTTTAAAATTAAATTACCACTAAAAGATGAGTAAGCGTATATTATTAGTTGAAGATGAAACCAATATTCGTAATCTAGTAAAGATGAATCTAGAACTGGAAGGTTATGAGGTCGTCGCAACTGGCGAAGGAAAACAAGCCGTCAAATTTTTTCATGGTCAGCACTTTGACTTACTGGTCCTTGACGTCATGCTACCCGAAGTCAGTGGTTTTCAAATTTGTGAACAGGTTCGCCTCACCAATATGGAAGTTCCTATTATCTTTTTAACCGCCAAAGATACGGCAGCTGATCGGATCGCAGGATTAAAAAAAGGCGCAGATGATTACCTGACCAAACCCTTTAATTTAGAAGAACTCCTACTTCGAGTACAAAAGTTAATTCAACGAACAGAGAAAAATCCAGAAGATTCTAGAGAAGAATTTGAATTTGGAAATAATAAGGTCAACTTCCGCACCTTTGAAGCCAATCGTCAAGGAGAAGATTTTGTTTTGACAAAAAAAGAGGCCATGCTCTTAAAACTACTAACCGATCGACAAAATGAAGTGGTCAGCCGTCAACAAATTCTTCAGTCTGTTTGGGGATATGACGTTTATCCTTCTACTCGTACGATCGATAATTTTATTCTATCCTTTAGAAAGTATTTTGAAACAGATCCTAAAAACCCACAGTTTTTCTTATCGATTCGAGGCGTTGGGTATAAGTTTGTGAATGGGTAGCGTAATTAATAATTTTTTAAGGAAGAATACGAATTAGGGGTTGAAATTTAATTTAAAACCAAAGCTAGTTTATAAAGGGCTTTTGGCATTTAGCTTTTGGCTATTTGCTTCACTCTATCGCGATAGAAGAGGATGAGTTAATGCTAATTAGCGAACCCGAAGGGACGGGTGGCAAATAGCAAATAGCAAATAGCAAATAGCAAATAGCAAAAAAACAAAGTCAATTGAAATGATCTAGTCAATAATTTTGATTTTAGTTAGTTTTTAAACCCTGATTCGCATGAATAATTAATAATGGCGCTTCTCGTATGCTTGTTCCGCTTTAAGAGCTCTTGCTTCGCGCTTTGTCAGCTCGCGGAGTTCTCAAAGCTAGACCTTAGTGCTTATTTCAATGGGAAAATCAGCTTTTTAAACGCCTTAATATTTCAATAAACTTCCGCTTCTCTCCTTTTTAAAAAAAATAGTTTAAAAATAACCGATTTTCCCCTGATTTTCCCTGCACCATTCCTTAAAAAAGCATATCTTTGCGCCGTTAAAATCCGGTGCTTGCTCAGCAAGGTCGCCCGGAATGGTTAAACCAAATAAATTTTGACTTTATGTCTGTTAAGATTAGATTACAAAGACGTGGTCGTCGTAAAAAACCTTTCTACCATATCGTGGTAGCAGATGCTCGTGCACCTAGAGATGGTCGCTTCATCGAAAAAATTGGATCATACAATCCAATGACTAAACCAGCAACCATCGATCTCGACCGAGATTTGGCTTATGAGTGGCTTATGAAAGGCGCTCAACCAACCGATACTGCTCGTGCTATTCTACGTTTCAAAGGCGTACTTTACCGCAAACACCTTATGCGAGGTGTTTCTAAAGGTGCTTTAACGGAAGAAAAAGCAAACGAAATGTATCAGCAATGGATCGAAGCGAAAGAAGCTTCTATTGCTAAGCGTTTTGAAGAAACAAGATTAGAAATTGAAGCGCGTGATAAAGCGATCTTCGGTAAGATCAAGCCGGCTCAAAAGCCAGCAGTAGATCCTGCAGCAGTAGCAGCAGCTAGTTCTGGTGGTGGAAACGCTGACGGTCCTCAGTCTTTCGCTGATTCTGTTGAGCAAACTACCGTAGAATCCGTTTCTGGTGAAGAAACTCCTGCAGCTCCAGTTGCAGAAGCGCCAAAAGAAGTTCCAGCAACTGAAACAGTAAAAGTAGAAGCGCCAGCTGCACCTGTAGCAGAAACGCCAGCTCCTGAGCCAGTAGCGGAAACACCTGCTCCTGAACCAGTAGCAGAAGCTCCTGCAGTAGAGGAAGTTGTTGAGGAAATAACAGAAGAAATAGCTGTTGAAGAAGTAGTAGAAGTCGCCGCTCCAGTAGCAGCAGCTGCACCTGCTAAGCCAGACGATCTAAGAAAAATCGAAGGTATCGGACCTAAGATTGCTGAAGTATTGACCAATGGTGGTGTCGCTACTTTCGCTGATCTTGGAAATTCTACTCCTGAGAAAATTCGCGAAATTCTAGATGCTGCTGAAGGAAACTTCAAAGCACACGATCCAGGTACTTGGCCAAAGCAAGGTAAAATGGCTGCTGATGGTAACTGGGATGAATTGAAAAAATGGCAGGATGAATTAGACGGTGGTAAAGAAGTGAAAGCTTAAAAACCTCCATCTAACACTGACTAAAATATATATTAAAGCTGATTTCCATATTTTTTGGAAATCAGCTTTTTTTTTCTATGGTTTATGGTTATCTTCGCCACCAAGAAACATATCAACTTTACCCGAAGTTAGTCCAACTTCAATTCGAAACCTGATAGAACTTAACTGTTCTATCAGGTTTCAAATTAAATAAGGGCAACTCTTCAAATAAAATCACTTTATATGTCTGTGTTAGATCCGCATTACAAAAAACAATTAGATACAATTGCTACGCAAATTCAAGCTTCTGAATTTTTAAAAACGTACCTCGAAGAGGAGGAAGAAGAAGATTATATTAAACTGCGTACCGAGGTTGAACCCTTAATCGGAGCTTTACACCAAGTAGTAGCAGAGCACCACCCTTTGCAGTTGGTCGCCTTCGAAGAAGCTTTACTCGATGAAAAGTTTGAAGGATTGTTTTTACCTAGAATTTTAGGGTATGCTGTTTTGAGAGGTGAAGTAGATAATCTTTACCGCTATGTACGACCACAGCCTCACTTTAAGAAAATACTTTTAAGTGTTTGTGGTTCTTCTAATTTTGATACCATCAAGAAAAGAATGGGACAGACCATCCAGACTGGATTTGCTTTAAGTAGCGATATTTGGATTACAAGCTTAATTAATGAAATTACTAATAAAAGAATTCGTTATTTCCTACAAGGATTAAAGGACTCAAGATTCCAAATCGTAAAAGAAAGACAGATTCTCTATACACGTTATTTCCGTCAGTTTAAAACTGAAAATTACCAATCGGCTACTTTTCCAACGAATTTATCTGAATTAAAGGTAGAATTTTCTAGTTTGAAGTTGTTTTTGATCCATCGTATCATGAGTGGCGTAACCAATACTTCTGTCGCTCCAGAGATTGTAAATTTCCTTAATAATCAAGACTTTAAAGATACCGATGAGTATATTGAAATGCTCGCGATCTATGGTTCTTTTATGAATATAGAAGAAGGTAACCAAAAGCATTTTGCCAACGCCTTGAATAATGCTCGAAAGAATATTACACAGTTTGACGAAAAATGGATGCAACACCTACTCTTCTTATACGGAAGTCGTTTGCCGCTAAACGCAGCAGCTGATCTACGGATTTATGAATCTTTAGACAAAGGTATTGAAGATCAATTGACTGAACTTTACAAGTTGACCAACACGATCCACACCAAAGGATATGAGCACGAAGATGCGATTGAGGCCGTAAAGGTGGCTTACGCACAGCATGAAGGGGTTTCGACTTTTAATACGGTGATTCGAAAAACCATCTTTGTTTATATTGATCAAATGATGGCTGCTCTAGATACTTCTGAATATGCAAAATGGATTGATTTATCTAAAATCTTCCCTATTTATATTGATATTTTTGGTAACCAACAATTCAATCAAGACATCAAAGATCTTTGTATGGCGTATGTCAAAAAGCTATTAAAAGTATATGTTGACAAACGTGGAAGAGATTATCAGGATATTAAAAAATTCGTTGCCAGAACGTTTAAAGATCTCGGATTCTTAAAAGACAAGCAGATCGTAGAATTATTTAAGAGTAAGCGAAAGAAAAGAAAACCTGCTGAAAAGTAGTGGGGAGATTAGGTGAGTCTGTTTTGATAATTGACATTCTCTCAGATAATAAGCATTGTTTATTTTTAAATAGAGGTTAATTGGTGATTGGTTAATCAGTCTCGTTATTCGCAATGCAAACGCGATATACGTAACCCAATCTATTAAGCCAGTTCTTCGAATTCAAATATAAAGCCCGTTTCCGACTAAGTTGGAAACGGGCTTTGTTGTTTTTTGAATTGGCTATCGAAAATCAAAAAGTTGAATTTGCATTTTTTTTCACGCCAAAACAATTCAACGATGAGCCTACTCTAAAAAGTCTAAAATCAAAAGATCTAGAATGTATTTAATAATATTTTTACATTTAAATTATTCACGCTAAAAGATATACACGTAAGAAGGTCTCCCGAAGCAAGTCCGGGATGGGTTCTGCGAACTTTGCGAGAAAAACACTTTTTAGAGCAAACTCAACACTAAATCTATTTCTCCACAAAATCCAAAGAAACGGAATTAATACAGTATCGTAATCCAGTCGGATTTGGGCCGTCGTCGAATACATGACCTAAGTGACCATCACAGCGAGCGCAAAGCACTTCTACTCTATTCCATCCATATTTATTGTCCGTTTTTTCTGCTACGTTGACCTCGTTGACTGGTTGAAAATAACTTGGCCAGCCTGTTCCGGAATCAAATTTTGTAGTAGAATCAAACAAAGGCAATTGACAGCCTGCGCAAGTATAGGTTCCTTCTTTTTT
>JALZUU010000081.1 GCA_023300665.1 Saprospiraceae bacterium
ACCAGAAAAATTGGTAGAAAAAAATGAAGAAATACAAAAGAGTTAAACAGCATGATAGTTCTATAGAAATGTCAGATTCATTAATTGTTAATAAGAAAGTAAGATTCTTAAGTTAATAGAACCTTATATGGCATTAGTAAGAGTAAAAGGCACATTCCAAAACTGATCTTAGTTTGTATATATAATTGAATACCAGCTATTCTAAACTTAATAATAGTATTTTACTTAAACAAAGTACAAGTAGGTATTTAATTTATGCGATTTGTTCTCGTTAAATTAACTAGCATTTTGAGACCTTGAAACATTTGTAGGTAAATCCTTATTTTCAATAGTAGCTCGTTGTGCACTTTCAACAATCTTAATTCTCGGAGCTTTAGTAGCAAGCTTTTTAAAATCTCCTCGCGAAAAATACTTCTCAACAAAACAGTACATTAAAATAAAGAAATACCTACTCCCCATTTCCTTTATTTTCAGTTTTGACACTCCATACTTTCTATTTGTCCAAGAGTTAGCAATAACCTTATAGGAATACCCTCTAATGATTGCCTTTAACGGTAGTTCAATGGTCAGGTTAAAATGTGGCGAAAGAAAAGGCTTTAAACCTTCTATAGTATGTCTTCTATAAAGCTTAAACGCGTTAGTTGTGTCTCCATATTTCAATCCCATAACCAATCTAATAATCAGATTCGCAATTCTATTAATAAATTTTTTATGTATGGGATAATCAATCACCTCCCCTCCTTTGATCCATCTGTTACCAAATACACAGTCAAAATCCCCTTCTAGCATAGTACTATAGTATTTTATAAGATCATAAGGCGAATCAGACAAATCTGCCATCATAACTGCAACGCAATCACCACGAAAATTCTCCAGACCTAATCTTACTGCATTACCAAAGCCATTAGGTCCTACATTGTTCATGTATCTTATAGAACTATATTCTGCACATAATTTTTTAAGTATAATTTCTGTATTATCTTTTGAATTATCATTGATTATTAATACTTCATGAGATATTTGAACAATACCTAAAGCCTTTTCAAGTGAATGAATTGTTTCTTCAATTGACTCTTCTTCATTATATGCAGGTATTACAATACTAAGTTTCATTGCGCAAGTGTTTGACCATATCTCACGATCATGTTTTCATGCATTTGGCTTAATATGTCAGTTAAAGAATATTTCCATGTCCAGTCGGGAAAATCTGTTTTGAATTTACCAAGATCACTAATCCACCACATATGATCTCCTATTCTATTTGTTTCTGAATATTTGAAATTCATTTTGTTTCCTGAAACCTCTTCACACATTTTGATTGCCTCAATCATGCTGCAACTATTGGTTCGACCACCACCTGCATTATACACTTCACCTTTTTTAGGATTCTGATGAAAATGCCAGAACATATTGACCAAATCCCAACTGTGTATATTATCTCTTACTTGCTTTCCCTTATAGCCAAAAACAGTATATTCATCCTTTAAAATCGCACATTTCATCAGGTATGCTAAAAACCCATGTAGTTGTGTACCAGAATGGTTAGGACCCGTTAAACAACCACCTCGAAATATTCCAATGTTCATTCCAAAATACCTTCCATATTCTTGACACATAACATCAGCTGCTACCTTTGACGCTCCAAATAAAGAATGTTTAGTATGATCAATACTCATTTGCTCATCGATACCTTCAGCATAATATTTATGATCGGTAGCAACATCCCATCTTGTTTCCGATTCTACTAACGGGAGCCTATTAGGAGTATCACCATATACTTTATTAGTTGAAGTGAAAATGAATGTAGCATCAAATGAATGTAGCCTAGTCAACTCTAATAAGTTCATTGTACCATTTGCGTTAACCGTAAAGTCAGTAATAGGCTCATTTGCAGCCCAATCATGACTCGGTTGAGCGGCAGTATGCACGATTAGTTTAATGGAAGTACTATATTCTTGAAATATTTTTTCCAAGTCATTGTAGTTTCTAATATCAACATTCTTATGAAGAAAATTAGAATGACTCTCCGATAGTTTTTCATTATTCCACGCTGTTGAGGCTTCCTTTCCAAAAAAATAAGCCCTCATATCATTGTCAATGCCAATAATTAAATCAAATTTATTAGAAAAAAAATTTACGGCTTCGCTTCCTATCAGGCCCGATGATCCAGTAATAATTGCAATGTTCATTGTAGATTATTTATATTATATTTTTAAAAATTAACTCGTCGATATCTCCAAATCCGTGCTTAACTTTCCCACAGATTTGAAAACCATTTTCATTTAACAAACTTTCGATTTGAGCAGTTGGGATCTTATTGACATACATGTCATCATTGTGATTCTCGATTTGAATATACTTTATACGCTCATGAATAGAATCCTCATTATCAAAAAGTCCTAGCAAACAGGAATATTCATGACCTTCCGTGTCTATTTTTAACACGTCAATCTTTTTCTCATTAATATTTTCAAATATAAAATCGGACAATTTCACTACTCGAACATCATATTGATTTCGAATTAAATCATTTTTTTCTACCCCTAATATCCTGGCCTTCTTCATCAGATAATCAGATTCTGTATTCAATTTTTCAAAAGTAGATGTAGCATCTAAGATGTTTTCGTAAAATTTTTTTGTTCCATTCTCATTACTTATTCCTATTTGAAATAAATTGACTAGACTATTAGATTGGTATTTTAAAGAAAGCTCTGTAAACAGTGATGGGTTTGGCTCGATTCCATAAAATGAGATATTTCTATTGATTGTGGTAAAGAAATCAATTGTTTGGCCATGATTCACACCCACATCAATAACCACATTAAGATCATCTACTAATTCTCTCTTATAAAATTTCCGAAGCCTATTTTCAAAAACATACTTCTCATTAATACCAACTGCCATTTCAACAGCTTTTAATCTAAGCTTAGATAACATAAATTATATTTAGAATGTGGTGTATATTTAAAGTCGGTGGAACGTATGAGATGTATTCTGTATATAAAAATACAAAATATTAAATAAAAGTATAATATATTATCTGTTAATTTTAAAAAAGATATACATTATGGGTGGCATTTTATACATTTGTAACGATATTTTTAAACTAAAGGAATAGTATAATTATGAAAATTCTAATTACAGGTGGAAGTGGATTTGTGGGATCAAATTTGGCTATAAGCTTATCCAACATTGTCGGTTACAAGATTATAGTATTTGACAATTTAAAAAGACGTGGCGCAGAACTAAATTTGATAAAATTCAACGAACTTGGCATTGAGTTTATTCATGGCGATATTAGATGCAACGACGATCTAGAAACAATTGGAGAAATTGATTTGATTATTGATGCATCGGCAGAGCCATCTGTACTAGCGGGACTCGAAAGTGGACACAGACAATTAATAAACATTAATTTAATTGGAACAATCAACTTAATGGATTTAGCGGTAAAAAGAAATGCGAAATTCATTTTCTTATCAACAAGCAGAATCTTCCCAATAGAAAAACTAAACAAAATTAGTTTTGAAGAACAAGACACACGATATTCAATTATAAATAAGCAAAATATAACTGGTGTAAATCAAAACGGAATTTCAGAATTTTTTCCAAAAAATGGTCCAAAATCATTATATGGAGCCTCCAAATATGCCATTGAGGTTCTTATTGAAGAATACACTGAATTCTTAGGTCTACAAGCAGTTGTCAACAGATGCGGAGTAATAGCAGGTCCAGGTCAAATGGGTAAGGTAGACCAAGGGGTAGCATCTTTATGGGTTGCAAGACATTTTTGGAAAAAACCTTTATCATACTTTGGATACGGTGGAAGTGGCAAGCAAGTTAGAGACATGTTACACATTGATGACCTTGTAGATCTAATCATTATTCAAATAAATAATTTTGAAACTTGTCAAAAACAAATATTTAATGTCGGAGGTGGAAACTCTTCTTCTTCTTCGCTGCTTGAGTTAACTAAAATATGCCAAGAAACTACGGGAAATAAACTCGAAATCAAATCTGTAAATGAAGATAGAGTAGCAGATATAAGAATATATATTTCAGATAATAACAAAATTGAAAGCGTTTTGAATTGGAAGCCTAAGAAAAATGTTTCAGATATTGTCATAGATATGTTTTCATGGATCAAAGAAAATGAGGGTTCACTCAAAAATATAATTGGGTAATTTAGACTTTCTATTAAAAATAATAGAACTGCTAATAACTAAGTAAACCTATAAGTATCAACAGCATATATAGAGAAGACGTATATATTTGCAAAACCTAGAAAATAAATTGCTAACTCAATATGAAATCATCTATTTTTGAATATATTAAAATTGAAAATTTAGAGAATAAAATTTTCGCTAATCTACATTTTCTTATAATTGCAATATTCTACATTATAGTTTCGACCTCCATAGTGAATATCCCCCAAAACGATGACCATCTTTATCATTTGAAATTTACTAATGAATTCATTTCTCAAAACACAATATCTGAAAAATGGAATTTACTATTTGCTCAAACCTTAGAGCACAGAGTATTACTCTACAAAACTACAGCACTTATCAGTTACTATTTACTTGGTAAGGTCAATTATTATTTTTGTATTCTACTCGGAAATTTATTTCTATTAGGGATATTTCGAATCCTGATTTTAAAAGTAAACCATATAAAAATGGATAAGATCATGAAAACAATAATAGCCCTATTAGTTTTCATCCCTATTTATAAAGTTAACGATTGGGCTATCACGGCTAATGGTATGATTCCAGTAATATTTTTTGCACTTGCAACATTTAATCAATTAGAAAAACGTAATTGTACCGGAATATTAAATGCAATTTTATTTTGCGGGCTAGCTATGTTCACTTTCGCTAATGGGTTATTAGTTCCCATAATTGGAGCAATAATAATTTTCATGCAAAAAAGATATAAAATATTGGCTGTATGGCTGAGTATAACTTCTGTATTTTTTCTTTGTTATTTTAATAATTTAATCGCCCTTTTTATAAAGCCCAGTATATTTAACGCTATTTGTTACCAATCGAAATTGTTATTTACATTCCCAATAATATATTTAGCATCTCCTTTTAAATACATTTTTAACAATAATCTTACTATTCTATTTTTACTTGGTTTATTTATAACTACTGCAATATGTTACATTGTCTATAGTCAAAAAAAATGCCTTAATAAAAACTCTACCTTATTTGGTTTTATATTATTCATAATACTTACAGCCGGGATGACTTCTTACGGTAGAGGTACAGTTTCTGGAATAGAACTAGCAATTGCCTCAAGGTATGAAATATTCTCTTCGCTATTATTGCCTACAATAATAATTTTAATACACAATATTAATCCAAATTTTAGAAGAAATACTAGAACTATATTAATTTTCACGCTTTTCTTTTCCCTATGTAGACTTTCATACCAAGTACCATTAATGCATCAAAATAAAAAAAATCTCGTAGATGGAATTCAAACACTCCATTTTGAAAATGATTATTCAAATCTAGTTTCTTCGCATACGCTGAAAACAAAGAAATGGCTAAATGAAGCGCAGAATAAAGGTGTTTATTTTTATAGTAATCAAGCTGAAAAAAACTTACATAGAATTAAACTAGAATCAATATCAGAACAAAGTGTAATAAATTTTAGTGACAGCTTGAATTCTAAAATAACTTATCAAAATAACAAATTTGACATTTCGATTCAAGGACATCAATTTATTACAAATACTTCTTTTACGAACTCTAGCAATTATTTAATTTTTCAAGATGAGCTATCGAAATATTTTTCATACTACATCAAACCTGTAATAAAGAAAAAACTAGACAGGAAATATAATTTAAACGTTTCTCATTCCTTTGTCAATATAGATTTAAAAAAATATCAGTTAGATTTGGCGTCAGGTAATTATAAAGTATATCTGGGTACAAAAAAAGAAAATAAAATCCTGTTGAGTAAGGTTTTATTTAAAACTCAAATTGCACAACATAAATAATTTAATATAAATTTTCAATTGTAAAAAAATGATCTGTACTAAAGATGTATTATTTATTCACATCGGCAAAACTGGAGGGATATCAATAACAGACTACTTATGTAATACCTTACAAGGTCCAATTATAAGCGCAACAAATTCTAGGTTGGGAAATGACAAAATATTTGGTAATGAAATTATTACTGAAGGTCACAGGCATTTCACTTTAGAAGAATCACTTGTTCATTTAAAAAAGTACAATATAACTTATGATTCTTTAGAAGTAATATTTGCTGTAATCCGAAACCCTTATGATTATGAAGTTTCACTTTGGAATCATTATATAAAAAGATATAGAAGAGGGAATCTAAAAGAGTCAAAGAGAGTAAAAGCTGTGCAAAGCAAAAGCTTTGATTTTTTTGTGAAACAAAATTTTCTCCATAGACCAGAAGTAAAAATTAAGGACTATCTGACACTGTCAGGAAAAGTTCCTGACAAAATGAATATAATTTTGTTTGAAAATATGAGCTCTGAAATACAAAAAATTATTTCCCCTTATCAACTTAAAAAAGCACCATTTCCTCACAAGAATAAGTCAATAATCAAGAAAAATCCTTTGATACTGACCAAGGATCAAAAAGAACTTATTTACAAAAAAAATAAATGGGTGTTCGATAATCAATTCTACCAAAAATAGACATTTAAATTTAAATGTATTTATATCAAATATGACTCTAATAACCCTTTAATTTAAAATGTAGTACTCAGACTAATTCTCCTGAAAGTATACAAATATCAAACATAAATAATGGTTATACTTGACCAGCTACGGCGTCTAAAGTTTTAGATGCAAGGTATTTCTTTTCTCTTCTATTTGGAAGAACAGTCAGCGTTTTATAACCAAATCTATTAACAACTTTAACTCTACTACTCTTATACTGTTTTGTCAAGAAATCATGCACAGCTGTTAAGTATCCATTATGTCTACTTAAAGAGCATAGAAATAATTTATTGCAGGTATATAGAAAAGGTACAAAGTCAGGAGTATTGTGTAGATAATATTTTGTAATGCCTTCTTGCACTTCTGGCCAATTGGGATTATAATAGTCATCTATAAAAATAACTCCATCTTTATTAACCATCTTCATCGCTGTTTGAAAATCCTTAATTGTGTGCTCTTTTTTGTGGCAACCATCGACACTAAATAGAGAAAAGGTATTCTTATATTTATCTAGTAAATCATCCGTAATTCTTAAACTATCAACTGTGATAGCTTCAAAATCATTTATATTATATTTTTTAAGATTGCGTTTAAATATATCTAAGCTCCCAACTCCTGCTTTGTCAAGGTTAAATTCTTGTTGATCAAATACATCGAACGCACAGTGCCCAGATTCATTTAATTTTGTCAAGGCAAGCCCAATAAAGAACTTACCATGATAAACACCAATTTCAGCGATAGGTCCTGAAATATTATTTACGCGTTGATACAAATCAATAGGCTCAATACAGTTCCATAATTCGGGCGTACACCACCCTTCTACTTGTTCGATATTTTCTAGATATTCGTTCAATGTCATAATAATTCTTTATTTTTTAGTTGAATATAAGTCCTAATTCTTGCGATAAGATGAATTACTTCTTTAACATTCGTTGTGTATTAAATTTATTGTATTTTAAATATTTTACTGGTCCTAAAATTTTCTCAATTTCATTTTCCCTTTTAGCGATAATTGTTTTCCGTTTTTTATCACTTAATTTCCCTGTAGAAGATAACTTCTGAAGATTGTCTTTATAAGCGTTAGTAATCTTTTGAATTTGCTTAATGGTTTTATCATCCAAACTAAGCTGTGTTTTGAGATCTTTGATGTAGCCAATACTCTTGCCTGCTTTTCTCTTTTTTGATTTTTTTGATTTTTTTGATTTTTTTGGTTGAATTTTAGTAGGCAATACTGTTTTTCTTACTCCATTATCAGAGCTTCCAACTTCAGAGCTTTCACAATTAAAAAGGCTCAATAAAATAATAAGTCCTACAAAACTAAGCCCCTTGATACACATTGATGTCATTTTTAAAATCATGTTTTATTATATTTTTTAATGGTTTAAA
>JALZUU010000082.1 GCA_023300665.1 Saprospiraceae bacterium
TGTCAAGACGAAGTAAATTTTGAGGTTCGTAGCCAAAGCTACGGTGCCGAAAAATTTGTGAAGTATTGGCAGTCAATGACTTAGCCGCAACCATTGTGCTTCATTTTTAAACAGCTTCTATACTACAGGATACAATTTTATTCAACATAACCTATAAAAAACTATGCTGCGGACCCAGCAATTAGAATATACTTACCCTGGAAATAAAACCATTACCTTCCCCGATATCCAATGTGAAAAAGGATCACAGTGGTTGTTATTGGGGCAGTCAGGTACAGGTAAAACGACACTCCTTCATTTATTAGGTGGTATTCGAAAACCACAAAAAGGAAAAGTATATATCGCCAACCAAGAATTGAATACCCTTTCTTCTACCGCGCTTGATCAATTTCGTGGTAAAAATATCGGTATCGTATTTCAACAGTCTCATTTTGTCCAATCTCTGACAGTGGGAGAAAATCTACAACTTGCCCAAACACTAGCAGGTCATTCCGCTGATCCAAAGCGAATAAAAAATCTATTAAGTCGACTTAATATTGGAGATAAAATCGGAGATCGTACCAACCGATTGAGTCAAGGAGAACAACAACGGGTTGCCATTGCGCGTGCATTGGTTAATAGCCCCGGACTTATCCTTGCGGACGAACCTACCTCTGCATTAGACGACGAAAACTGTAAAGAAGTAATTGATTTATTGGAAACGCAAGCAAAAGAAGAAGGCGCGACGCTCGTTATTGTTACCCATGATAGTCGCTTAAAAGAATTTTTTGACCATAAAATAATCTTAGAATGAATCCGCTGACGCTGAGTTGGAAAAATCAGAAAGACCGGCCTTTACAAATGCTGCTAACGCTGCTCTTGTTTGGTCTGGGTGTTGGATTGATTGCGTTATTAATTTCACTCAATACCCAACTGGATGAAAAATTTAAAAATAATTTGGCAGGTATCGATCTAGTGATTGGTGCCAAAGGAAGTCCTTTGCAAATGATTCTTTCTAGCATGTATCATATCGATGCACCAACTGGAAATATTTCCATCAAAGAAGTAAAACCATTTCTAAATCCCAAACATCCATTGGTCAAATTGGCCGTTCCGCTTTCCTTGGGAGATAGCTATAAATCTTTTAGAATTATTGGAACCACCCACGAATATGTAGACTCCATATTTAGAGAAAGTGTAGCGAGTGGAAAACTTTGGGGAGGATTATACGAAGTAACCATTGGTGCAACGGTAGCTAGTAAAACGAATTTAAAGATTGGAGATCTATTTCACAGTTCACATGGATTTGCAGACGATGGCATCAATACCCACGATCATGGAGATGGATTTAAAGTAGTTGGTATTTTAAATAAATCAAACACCGTTTTAGATCAATTAATTCTAACGAATACGCAATCTGTCTGGGCAGTTCACGATCACGAAGCAGAAGAAAAGAAAGCACCTGCCGAAGCAACAGAAGAGGAACACGATCACGACCATGCTCACGAAGATCATTCAGACCATGACCATAGTGCCCACGACCATGCAGATCACGAAGGACATGATCACGATGCGCACGACCATTCAGATCATGAGGGACACGATCATTCGGAGCACCAAGCGGCTACCCCGATCGTCAAACCGCTGACAGACTTTCCTGATAAAGACATCACTACGTTATTAGTTCGTTACCGAAATAAAAAAGACTGGCGAGCATTGAATATGCCCCGAAGTATCAACGAAAATACAGACCTACAAGCCGCAAGTCCTGCTATCGAAATGAATCGTTTATATTCGATGATGGGTGTAGGAACGGATGCCTTACGTAATCTGGCACTGATCATTGTCATCGTTTCAGGGTTGAGTATTTTTATTTCCTTATTTAGTTCGTTGAAAGATCGTAAGTACGAATTAGCGCTGATGCGGGTGATGGGTGCGAGCCGAAGCTATTTGTTCTTTCTGATTATTTTGGAAGGCCTACTTTTTGCGATTTTGGGCTATTTATTAGGATTATTTCTCTGTCATAGTGGAATGAGCCTGTTATCTGGCTATCTAGAAGAGGCTTATCAATATGAATTTAGCGGCTGGCGATTCTTTAGAGAAGAACTCTGGTTACTCGGTGGATCGCTGGTGATCGGCTTTATAGCGGCCTTAATTCCAGCATTTCAGGCTTATAGAACCGACATTTCAGAGACTTTAACAACGTATTAAGAACAGATTTTGGAGGAAAGGCGTTATCTTTATTGAAGATTGTTTTTTTTGTTTAAAATGTTTAATCGTTGAGCCTACTCTAAAAACTAAAAAAACTGAGATTTAAAATCTTATTTAATAAAACTAAAATATCTAAGTTGTTCGCGTTAAAAGATATACACGTTAAAGAATCTCTGCGCCTTTGCGAACTCTGCGAGAAATACACTTTTTATAGTAAGCTCATCGTTTAATCGTTTAGCTTTCTTTCGTGTAAGGAATGGTGATTAAATATTTATCATAAATAGACACAATTAAATGAACATGCCCTTCGTATTTTACGGTCAAAACAAATAAACGATTAAACAAATAAATAATTAAACAAATAAACGATTCAACAAAATAAAAAAATAAACATGAAAAAAATACAATCATTCCTCTTAGCTACCAGTTTCTTAATGCTACTGACCTTCTCTCTTTCTGCACAACAAGCACCAGCTGCGTCTGATCTTCCAGATATGGAAAAATTAGAAGTAGAAAATACTTGGAAAATGTTGAGTCGGTTGACCTACAAAAAGCAGTATGATGAAATGATGGGCTTTAAGGTAGATATTCCTGTTTTTGGTAAAGATATCCGAGCGATGGAAGGGAAAGAAGTAACCGTAAAAGGATACGTAATTCCAGTAGAAGGATATAAGAGTCATAAAGAATTCGTCTTTTCTGCTTTTCCTTATAATATGTGTTTCTTCTGTGGTGGTGCAGGTCCTGAAACGGTGATGGAAATCGAGGCAGTAGAAGCAGTAGAATATTCGGCGGATGCGATTACCCTACGTGGGAAATTGCAGTTGAATGATAGCGATATTAACCGGTTGATTTATTCATTGACGGATGCAAAGTTGGTGGAAGAGTAGTTGGTTGATTTTAGGTTTAGGAGATTTTTAAAGTTTCCTAAATCTAAAATTTTGGACAAGCCCCCTATCTGCTTTTTTCTACTACTCATCTAAAATATCGCTTCTAGAGTTGGATGATTTCTGTTTTGCCAGATCTTATAAATTTTATTCTTTTCTAGAATTTTAAAAGTGACTAAGTATCACTCCTTTCTTTGTAAAGCGGCGTCTATTATTTCTTCTAAGATCTTTTCTATTGATTTTGTTTGTGATTCTAACAGCCGAGATGTTCAGTAGTACAGCTGTGTCTTTAACCATCCTTTTCCGTTATCCATAAAAATATCTGAACTCTTTGAGCATTTTGAATAACTAAAGCACTTTTAAACAGAAAAAGCGGTTTATCAGATATCTGATAA
>JALZUU010000083.1 GCA_023300665.1 Saprospiraceae bacterium
ATCGCTAAAATAAGAAACTTCATTATCTTCGTAATAAAAATTATTCATCAACTATGAAATTTGGAAAAATAGCCCATCCTGAAAAACTAGATTTCAAACTCTCTCCTGATCCTGAGATTACTAGATCTACGCTAGCCAATTTGCCAGCACGTAAAGGTCCTGCCAAAATCTACGCAGGTTGTACCGGATGGTCGATGAAAGAATGGGTCGGCAATGTTTATCCAAAAAAAACCAAAACCAAGGACTATTTAAAATTCTATGGGCAACAATTCAATACCATAGAGTTGAATACCACTCATTATCGTATTCCCACCCCTGAAACGATCGAAAACTGGAAAAAAGCAACCCCTCCAGATTTTCGTTTTTGTCCTAAAATAGTAAAACAAGTCAGTCATGCACGAGATATGGGAATTGGTAGTGGTTTAATGATGCAATTTTGTGAAAATATTCAAAAACTTGGCAACCAGCTTGGTCCTTGCTTTATGCAACTTCCGCCTTATTGGGCCAGTGACCGATACGCGCAATTAGATACGTTTCTAAAAAACTGGCCAAAATCAATACGACTCGCTATTGAGGTTCGACATCCTAGTTGGTTTGAGACGCCAGCCGAGACCGAAAAGCTTTTGACACTCCTGCGCGCCTATCATGTAGGGGCTGTCATCACGGACGTAGCTGGACGTCGAGATGTGCTACATCAAGGAATCACCACAGAGTTTGCGATGATTCGTTGGGTGGGAAATGGACTGATCGATAATGACTATTCAAGGATAGATGAATGGATTGACCGATTAAAGTCTTGGATTACAGCTGGAATTCATGAAATTTATTTTTTTCCACATGAACCAGATAATTTATTAGCCCCAGAAATTACCTTATATTTGACCCAGAAAATCAAAGAACGAATACCCGAAGCAACTCTTCGAGGTCCAACACTTCCTATTTTTGAGGATGGAGGGCAACTTGGCTTGTTTTAAACCGTATTTACATTGGTATTCTATGTTTTTAATACGTATTCAGGCTTAAGAAATGAAAGAAAAATCTATCCCTTATATCCATCGCGACATTAGTTGGTTGTCCTTCAATTATCGTGTATTACAAGAAGCAAAAGACCCGACCGTTCCGCTTTTAGAACGATTGAAATTTTTAGCGATCTATTCTTCTAATTTAGATGAATTTTTCCGTGTTCGAATAGCTGGAATTAGAAATCTGGTACGAGTGGGTAAAAAGACCAAAGCACAGCTTGAGTTTGATCCAAAAACTGTTTTGACTCGATTATTAAAAATAGTCAATAAACAACAAGCGGAATTTGGTGAAATTTTTGAAAATCAGGTTGTCCCTGAACTTGGTGAGTATAATATCAATCTGATTCGTAGAATGGACTTGTCTAATGAACAGCGGGAGTTTTTGTTAGATTATTTCGAAGAGAATTTATTACCCTTTGTGCAACCGGTATTGTTGGTTCCTAAAAAAATAAAGCCCTTTTTAAATAATGCAGCACTCTATCTGACGCTCCAAATGGAGGAAACTTTAAAGGATGATACCACTAAGGAACGGTTTGCTGTTTTAAAAATACCTTCTGATCATCTACCGCGTTTTGTCGACCTTCCTTCTCAAGATGGCAATCATGATTTAATTATGATTGATGATGTCATTCGATTTACAGCTGGTTTTGTATTTCCTGGTTATGAAATAATAGATGCTTTTTCTGTCAAACTGACACGAGATGCTGAGTTATATATCGAAGATGAATTTTCTGGTGACTTGGTTCAAAAAATTAGAAAGAGTTTGATCAAAAGAAACGTGGGTCCACCTTCACGTTTGGTATATGATCGAGCGATGCCCGAAAAATTACTTTCTATTTTATGCGATACTTTTGATCTGGAAGAATTGGATCTATTGCCTGAAGGTCGGTACCATAATAATTTTGATTTTTTCTCTTTTCCAGATTTTGGATATGACCATTTAAAAAACAATCCTTTACCTCCGATCGCTTATAAGACTTTAGAAAAATCAAATAATATTTTTAAGGCCATCAAAAAACGGGATCATCTAATTCATGTTCCCTACCACTCTTATGAATCAGTGGTCAAGTTATTTCAAACGGCCGCAGCCGATCCAGATGTAACCCATATTAAGGTGGTTCAGTATCGAGTGGCAAAAAAATCTAAAATCATGAATGCGCTCATGGATGCCGTTAAATCCGGTAAACAGGTGAGTGTTTTTGTGGAGGTAAAAGCTCGTTTTGACGAAGAAGCAAACTTGGACTGGGGTGAAAAATTGGAGAAAGCAGGAGTTAGTGTTCGGTATAGTTTCCCTGGATTAAAAGTGCATTCTAAAATTGCATTGATCGCTCGAAGAGAGGATGATCAAGTTCAACTATACAGTTATCTAAGCACAGGTAATTTTCATGAAGGCACCGCAAAAATATATAGCGACTTCGGATTATTTACGGCTGACACTCGACTAACAAAAGAAGTGGGCAGAGTTTTTTCCTTTTTAGAAACTGTAAAAGTTCCTAAGCAAAAATTTCAGCACTTACTGGTAGGTCAATTTAATCTTCGAATAAAATTGGTTGAAAAAATAGATCGTGAAATTCAATATGCTAAAAAAGGTAAACCTGCTAAAATCATTCTAAAACTGAACAGTCTTCAGGATAGAAAAATGATTATCAAATTATACGAAGCGAGTCAAGCCGGTGTAAAAATAAAATTGATCATCAGAGGAATTTGCTCCCTAATTCCGGGCGTAAAAGGAGTCAGTGAAAATATACAAGCCGTTAGTATTGTCGATCGTTTTCTCGAACATTCTCGAATTTTTATTTTCCATAATAATGAAAAAGAAGATATTTACTTATCTAGTGCTGATTGGATGGTTAGAAATTTAAGTCACCGAATCGAAACAACTTTCCCTATTTATGATTCAAATTTAAGAAAGGAAATTTTAGATTTTGTAAAGCTACAATTAAAGGATAATGTAAAGGCCAGAGTGATTGATGCCAAACAACATAACCGCTATGTAGTGAATAAACAGTCTATTCCCGTCAGAGCACAAGTCGAGACTTATTTTAATATTAAAAGGAAGGAGGAGAATAGGTAGAGGGAGGGTCTGAATTTTGAGTTTTGAGTTTTGAGTTTTTTAATGAGGAAAGTCTATTAATAGATGTTTAGTGATGTTTGAGGACAATCCGTTTAACAAAATCATTCCTATTTACGATTGGTCATTTACGACTCATTGATTTGAAAAGAAAATAGCCTGTAAAACCAAGTGTTAATATCAAAACTAATGGAACAAACCAGTTGCCTAATCCTGATTGGGATTCCAATGAAGTTTGAATAGTGGCATAGGTAATATATGCGAAAAAGCAGGTAGTTATTACATTTAATATTCTAATCATTTTTGTACCGGTGGTGTATAGTCTCTTGGCATTTTCTTTGGTTACTTTTTGTGGAAAATTGAACTTATGTGGGTATTTGTTGAGCCAAAACATTCCAATATACATCAAGGTTCCAATGATTGGTAGTATCCAGATTGTATTTTTTCCACTATATCCATCCGGTGCTCCATTGGCGCCAAAATGACTTGGGATGGTTTCAGGGAGTTTCCCGAAATAATATATTGGTAGGACAATCAAAGCTATTAATCCTAAAAAACCAATCAATTCGATGAGTTTATCAATTGGTTCTAGTTCAATTTTTATTTTTGGCTTTTCCATAAT
>JALZUU010000084.1 GCA_023300665.1 Saprospiraceae bacterium
TACAGCTTGATTGGACTACGGTCACGGAGCAGGATAATCAAGGTTTTGAAATTCAAAAATCTTCGGATGGACGAGATTGGGATATTATCGGTTGGGTAGATGGAAATGGTACTTCTACGCGTACAATTGAATATGATTTTATTGATAAATTTCCTTTTATTGGAGATAATTATTATCGTCTGAAACAGATGGATTATGATGGGCGATTTGATTTTTCTGATATTATTCTTGTGCAGAATATTGGAGCAGGTTCAGCAATTAGTGTTTTGCCAAATCCTACTCCTGGACCATTTTCAGTGGTAGTAGAAAACCCAAAAAATAAAAAAATGACTGTCACCTTATTTGATAGTACAGGAAAATTAATCTATGAATCTGGATTAATAGAAGATAAGACTTTGTGGAGAAAAGATTTTGACTTGATCCAAAGAGAAATGTATTTTATTTCTGTACAAATAGGAGAAGAAGTTTTGACCGAAAAAATATTGGTTATTGATCGAGCTTAACTATTACTCGTGAAAACTATTATTTGAGAATCTACATAAATATAAAAAGCTTCATTCTGATTTAGTTAGAATGAAGCTTTTTTCTTAACTTATAATTATCACCCTTTTCCCGCCACCACAATCACAATCTCCCCTTTTACTTTTTTTGCACTAAAATGCTTAATTAAATTCGGCAGCGTATCCGTTATGTTTTCTTCAAACACTTTACTTATCTCACGAGAAACGGCAGCGACTCGATCTTCTCCACAATGCTTTTGCAGCTGCTCCAAACATTTTACCAAGCGATAAGGAGATTCGTATAAGACAAAGGTGTACGGCAATTCTGCTAAAAATAAAAGACGGGTTTGACGGCCTTTTTTATGAGGCAAAAAACCTTCAAAGAAAAATTTATCACAAGGGATTCCTGATACAACCAGCGCTGGAACAAAAGCTGTCGCACCAGGCAGACAAGTCACGGGTATTTGACGTTGTACACAGGCGCGCACTAATAAAAATCCTGGATCAGAAATACCTGGAGTACCTGCATCCGAGATTAAAGCAATGCTCTGTCCAGCATCGAGATGATCGGCAATTTGCTCTACAATATTATGCTCATTATGCGCATGATAGGAGCGCATAGGCGTAGCAACTTCATAATGCTTCAGCAGCTTACCAGAGGTGCGCGTATCTTCCGCCAAAATAAGATCCGCCTCTTTTAAGATCCGCAGCGTCCGCAACGTGATATCTTCTAAATTACCGATAGGAGTAGGCAGAATATAAAGCATTTTTTTATTGTTGAAATGTTGAGCTGTTGAATTGTTGAATTGATATATTCCTTACTCATTAAGATGAAAAAAATGCAATAGAAGAGTCATTATTAATTCTTAATTAAAAAAGAAACACGATAACAGGGCATTATTAATTACCCCATTATTCATTAAAAAAACTAAATCTCATCACTAGCCCTTTGTCGCTTCTTCGCTTTTCTAGTTTCAAAAATAAAATCAAAAATAGACAAACCAACATAAGAGACAATCATCAATGAAAAACCGAGTCCTTGAAAAATAATCAAAAATAAAATACCAAGTAGGATGAGTAAAAACTGTCGCTCGTTACCTTTCCATTTAAATTTTTTAAACTTAAAACTAATCATCGGAATCTCAGAAACCAATAAATAGGAGAGGATGGGAATCAAGGTGAAAAGAAAAAAATGATTGGCCACATAAGGTCGAAGACCATAATAATCGAAATGAAAGGTTAACATCAATCCTACCACAAAAGAAGTACAAGCTGGCGTATTTAAACCAATAAAATCTTCTGACTGGCGAACATCTAGATTAAACTTTGCGAGCCTTAACGCAGCAAAAGTAGAAATGATAAAGGCCGGTAATGCCATCATCTTTAAACCTTTGGTACCTAAAAAAGACAAGCTGTCAGGATAGTCTACCACCGCATTTTCCAAACTAATCACCAACAACATATAAAGAATTGCACCAGGTACGACCCCAAATGTAACCATATCGGCTAAGGAGTCTAATTCTTTCCCAAAAGGAGAATTAACCTCCAACCAACGGGCTACCATCCCATCAGAATAATCTGCCAAACCACCCACAAAAACGAATAGAAAAGCCTGTGGAAATTGGCCGTAGAAGATACAAGCCACTGCACAGCAACCACAGAATAGGTTTAATAGGGTAATAATATTGGGAATATGTTTGCGCATTCCTAGTTTTATCAAAGTTGTTTAAAGGGTAACATATTGGTGGACATTTTATTTGTAACTACTTCCTTGACTATACTAAGAAGATTAGGAAGCGATAAATGGAAAAAATGTCCGGTAGTATAGCGTAAAAGTAGTCTTTTTTACTAAAATCCCTTTAAACCCATCAAGGAAAAGCATTGTTTAGTTTTTTACCCTTAATTTTGTCATGATTTTCTGAATAATTACCGTACGATACACTAAGTAATCTTACTTAGAATAATTTACTAAGATGAAACTAAGACTTTTCCTTTTATATTTCTTTTTTGGAGGATTCTCAATGACGATGCCTTCCTTGCTAGCACAACCTGCCAATAATGAATGTGGAACGGCCATTCCACTTGCAGATGTAAATGATTGGTGTAGTGCCAACGATGCCTTTACAAATATCGATGCCGACTTTTCTGGATTTGGACCACCAAGCTGTTTCAGCAACGCCACTGGTGGAGACGTTTGGTTTAGTTTTGTAGCCATCGCTACCGATGTAGTGGTGGTAGTAGAAGGAGCGACGAATGTTGCTCCGGGAGGGACGATACAAAACCCAGAAGTTGCATTGTACATAGGTGATTGTAATGGTGTAATTAATGAGCAAAGTTGTGAAGTGGATAACGGTGGGGATAATATCATAGATTTATATAAAGGAGGATTATCTATTGGAACAACCTACTTGATTCGAGTAAATAGTGGGATAGTAAATATGGGCACTTTTCAATTGTGTGTCAATAATTTTAATCCACCGGTTTTTCCTGGGTCAGATTGTGTGACTTCCGCAGTGCTTTGTGATAAAACTTCTTTTACGATTCCTCAAGTTATTGGCGCGGGTAATGATCCTGATGAAGCCAATGGTTCTTGTCTAGGATTTAATGGACTTTCAGAATCTAACTCTACTTGGTTTTCTTGGATTGCTGCCAATAATGGAACTTTAACACTTGAGTTAGAACCACTCAACGAAACAGACGATTTAGATTTTGTCATTTATGAATTACCTGAAGGTATTGATGATTGTACTCCTAAAATTGAATTACGTTGTATGGCTGCGGGTGAGTTTGAGACGGCTTTCCCAAGTCCATGTCTTGGCATCACAGGATTGGCGATTGGTGAAACGGATGTTAGCGAACCAGCAGGTTGTTCACAAGGACAATCTAATTTTGTAGCGCCCTTACCATTAGAAGAAGGAAAAGCGTATGCCATGATGGTTAATAATTTTTCTGGAACAGGGAGTGGTTTTAATGTAAGCTTTGGTGGAGATGCAGAATTTTTAGGACCTGAGCCAAGTATGGTAATTAATCCTCAAATGGTTTGTGTAGGAGAAGCGACCGAGGTTGCGAGTACTTCTACCTTTTCGTTAGGAACCCTTGATAGCTGGGAATGGAGCTTCGGAGTAGGTGCTACTCCAGAAACGGCGAGCGGCGTTGGTCCTCATGCTGTTACCTATTCGTCTCCAGGTATCAAATCAATAGCACTGACTGTTGGAACAGCAGATGGTTGTCAAGTAACGGTGGTAAATTCCACATTGCTCGTGGATAATTGTTGTCAGACTTTAAACGCAATTAATGTTATCGAAAATATTACAGATCTAGAATGTTTGACCATTCCTACTGGAGCCATCGAACTGCAAATTAATAGTAATAGCAATATCAACTCGATCAATTGGAGTACTGGCGCAACCACTTCAGATATTGATAATCTTTTTACTGGAGTCTATGATGTGTCCATCACCAATGCTTTGGGTTGTGATACGACGATTAGCTTTGAGGTAGGAGCACCTGCGGCTTTGGCAGTTACTCCGGATATTACCATGCCAGCTTGTGCGGGTGGAATGGATGGTGGAGTAGTCTTGAATACCACCGGTGGAGTGATGCCTTATAACTATCTCTGGGAAGATGGAAATACCACAAATACGATTACCAATATTGGTGTGGATATTTATGATGTAACGATTTCTGATGCTGCAGGTTGTGAGTTGATTTTGGCAGTGGATGTACGAGAGCTAGAATTAGAATTAAATTCTGGGTTGCCAGTGGTAACACCTCCGCTTTGTTTTGATAGCAATGAGGGGACAGTTGTTTTTGATGTTTCTAACGGAACACCACCTTATGAATTTGATTATAACGATGGAAATGGATTTGTTATGATCAATATGTTTAGTGGATTAAATAATGGAATATTTAATGTGCAATTTCGAGATGCGAGTGGATGTGTGGGGGATACAATTGTAGAAGTTATTCCTCCGGATGTCTTAGATCTGACCTTGTCGGCGATGCCCATTAGTTGCTTTATGGCGGATGATGGAATGGCTTCCGTAAGCGTTACGGGTGGAGTAGGAGACTATCGTTATTTATGGAATGATACCAATGCGACGATGGATACACTAGCCGTGGACTTAACTCCTGGATTTGCTACGGTGACCGTTACAGATGATAATAATTGTATGATGGAAGCGTCGATTGATATTATTGAACCGGCTGGTTTATTTGTCAATATTACGGGGGTAGAAGATGTGGTATGTTTCGGTGATTCTTCTGGTTCGGTGAGTGTGGTTGGATTGGGTGGCGTACCTGGTTATACTTATGGATTGGATACGATTAATTTTACAACAGATTCAATCTTAATGGATGTTGCTGCAGGAACTTTCCCTGTCTATGTAATGGATACAGAAGGATGTATTGCAACCACTGACGCTACGATCGTAGAACCAGAAGAATTGATTGTAGATGCAGGTAGAGATACGACCGTTAATCTAGGATTTCCTGCTGAAGTATCTAGTTTTGTTTTACCTTTTTTACGACCGGTAGCCATCAGTTGGACGCCGACCGCAGTCTTAGATTGTAGTGATTGTCCATCGACTACTTTATTGCCTTTAGAAACAGATATTTATGCTATTACGATTATAGATAGCACCGGATGTACCGCAACAGATTCGGTAACGATTCGAGTGA
>JALZUU010000085.1 GCA_023300665.1 Saprospiraceae bacterium
CCACGACCAGAACGACAATTTTTTATTGATAAGATCATGGAAAAGGCTCCACAGTATCGACAGTTATTGCGGGTGCGTCCAGGAATTACTTCTTGGGGACAGGTCAAATATGGCTATGCTTCTAATGTTGAACAGATGTTACAACGATTGCGATTTGATATTCTCTATATTGAAAATATGTCCTTAGTCCTAGATTTTCAAATAATGATCCACACCGTTAAGGTACTCTTCCAAGGAAAAGGGAAATAAAATATTTCTCCCCATATTTACACTTTCCTGATTTTAAACAGCTTCAATGTCCAGCAGTAGGACCTTATTATTTGAGACTGTTCGGTTAAAGTGTGTCAGCGGGTTGGCCTCCTTTAGGAATACAAGGCGCGGGCGGCAAAATGACACACTTAGTAGTACAGTCCCTATTATTTTAATAACCTCCTATTTTTCAAGGAATTAGCGCTAGAATCCGTAAAATAATAGTCTTTCTTTCAGGTTGGAACGGTTTTAGAATTAGTACTTCTGAGAAATTACTAAAGCTATCCAGAAATTCTAATTAACACATGATGCGGGGTCCATTTTCATTTACTAAAGAGAAAAAACAAGCAATTATTGCTTTACTACTTCGTATGGCAGGAGTTGATGAACACTTTGATCAAATCGAAGAAGAATACATCCAAGAAATTGCCTTACAAATGGATCTGGAAGCGGGAGCCGTAGAGATGGTTCGAAAGTCGCCTGAAAAATTCCCTTTCCACGTTCCTAAGGACGAACACGAACGAATGACCATCCTTTATTACATGATTTTCTTAATGCGAGCAGATGGAAAAATTCTGCCTTCGGAAGAAGAAATGTGCTATAAAATAGGTCTTAAACTTGGGTTTAACCACAATATGGTTATGGATTTAATCGCCGTCCTAAAAATATATATCCTTGAAGATGTACCACCAGAAATTATGCTAGAACACGTTCGAAAATATTTGAACTAGGTTAGCCTAAATGATAAAAAGTCTTGTTCCAGAATCAAACTGAAACAAGACTAATTATTTATTCTATTATTATTATTATTATTATCTAATCCGCACATCTACACATCCAAAAAATGCCATCCCGTCCGCTTACGCGGTGCCTTCCTTTGCCGCATTGTCATGCGTCACCCTCCTTCGTCGGGATCAGTCAGTTATCTGCACGTCAAATAATTCGCACATCTTCTAGATTACATTTTTTCAATAATCATGGCAGAAGCACCACCACCACCATTACAGAGTGCAGCGAGACCATATTTTCCATTCTTCTGCTGTAGTACATTAGTGAGGGTAACTAAAATTCTAGCACCACTTGCCCCTAGCGGATGGCCTAAAGAAACACCACCACCAAATACATTGACGATTTTATCTTTGATTTTAAGCTCTTCGTTAAAGGCCATGGTAACATTTGCAAAAGCTTCGTTTACTTCAAAATAGTCGATTTCTGTTTTGCGCAGACCAGCCATCTTTAAAGCTTTTTTAGCAGCAAGAGGAGGAGCGATGGTAAACCATTCTGGTTCGCGAGCAGCATCTGCAAACGCTACGATACGAGCAATCGGTTTGAGTTTTAATTTTTTCATTTTCTCTCCACTCATTAGCACTACTGCGGCAGCGCCATCGTTGATGGTAGAAGCATTGGCGGCAGTAACCGTTCCGTCTTTGGTAAAAGCTGCACGAAGTTGTGGAATTTTTTCAAATTTTACTTTTTTGAACTCCTCGTCTTCGGTCATCATAATAGGATCTCCTTTACGTTGCGGAACCGATACTGGAACGATCTCATTTTTCATCATTCCACTTTCTGTAGCAGCAGCAGAACGCTTATAAGATTGGATGGCAAACGCATCTTGTGCTTCTCGAGTAAATTTATATTTTTTTGCAGTAGCATCTGCACAAACACCCATAGCCATCTGGCCGTAAGCATCTCGAAGTCCATCTTTTTCTAAGCCGTCGACTACGTTTCCTGCGCCATACTTATGGCCCCAACGTGCCTTTGGTAAATAGTAAGGAATGTTAGACATACTTTCCATACCACCTGCTACCACGACCTCATTGTGTCCAAGCATAATAGATTGCGCACCAAACATGATGGCTTTCATTCCTGAAGAACATACTTTATTGACGGTAGTACAAGGAACGCCTTTGCCGATTCCGGCAGCGAGGGCAGCTTGACGAGCAGGTGCTTGTCCTAGATTGGCTGAAACGACATTACCCATAAAAACTTCGTCTACTTGAGCAACTTTTACTTTACTTGCTTTTAAGGCGCCTTTGATAGCCATGCTACCAAGATCTACAGCAGAAAATTTAGCCAACGAACCGCCCCAACTACCAATAGGTGTGCGTTTTGCAGCCACTATATAAACTTCTTTCATTATTTTTGTTAATTTGATGGTTAGAAAGATTACAAAAATAGGCATTTATAAGGCCTTTTGAAAACCTTCTTCGAATTGATTTTTATGAGTAAAAAATTTTCCTATTGTATTTTCCTATTCTTGGTTTTGTTTTTCAGTTGTAAAAATGATCCTTCAAGTAATTCAGGCAAATCGGTGAAAGTACTGCCTCAAGATACACTGACCCGAATGGTTGTCGCATTGGAAAATTTAAAATTGCATGCAGCTCCAGGTACCGATCAGCCTACGGTAACAGAATTAAAGCAAGATGCAGAACTCGAAACTACGGGGGCTATTAGTCCTATAAAGACCAGTGTTTTAATTAGAGGTGTCCAAAGAGAAGAACCTTGGATTGAGGTAAAAACTTCCAATGGCACTCAAGGTTGGGTCTTTGGTGGTGGAGTGAAAATTGAAGGAGCTCAAAATACACCCGTTGCTTCGGTTTTACGAAAAGA
>JALZUU010000086.1 GCA_023300665.1 Saprospiraceae bacterium
ATACTTTGACCGATTTTGGAAAAGAATTAGCAGAAAAAGCGGTAGACTTAAATTCTTGGTTTTTAAATTTTGAAACAGATATTTAGTGGAGTAGGGTTGAAATTGCGAATGGTATTTATGCTTGATTTTGAAAATTTTAGTTCCATTTATTTTTTATAAAAAAAGCAGATTAATTTTTCAACATTTGCAACCTTATCTCTAAAAAAAGCATCTACTAGGTAAATGGTAACTCAAAAATTAAACATGATGACTTTATCGATCAAAAATTTTCTCTTGATAATCTTGTTTACATTCTCTTTACAAACCGCCTATGCTTGTTGTGCTGGAGAACGTTTAGCAGTATTTCCAACCAGTGATTATCTTTCACAGAATCCAATTTTTTTAATCGAATTTTCTGAAATAAAAAAAACATATAGTGATTTTTATCGAATTTATCTAAAGGATGAAAAAGGAAATCAGATTGATTTAAAAATGATTGAAGGATATGGTGGCTTAAAATCAGAATCCTATAATCGTGATTGGCAAGACAGATATTTATTATTAAAACCAGAAAAGAAATTACGACGGAACGCAACGGTTTCAATAATGGTAGAATCGAATAATAATGTTGGCAAACGTACCGAAGCGGTGATCAAAGAATTAGAAAAAAAGTCCTGGAAAGTAAAACTTAAAGTGGATAAAAAATCTCCCAAATTTGGCTCTGAAATTAGTGGGATTTATCGAGGGCAATTTAATAGTTCTGCCTCCGGTCATAGCATTAGTTTTTCTATGAAGACCTTGGATAATAATGAATATAAGGCAACTTATCCACCAGGTTTTTCTGAAGATCGCAAACTTAAATATCCAATGAAATCAGAAATGTTGATTGAATTAACCGACGAGGAAGGATACAAATCGATCTATCTACTAAAAGGCGATAAATTTTATTTGTCAAATGGAGCTTGTTATAAAAACCATCAACTTCCTGCACATATTCGAGACATAGATTCAAAAACCTTTTCTTTTACAGCTCGTTTGGTAGATTTTTCTGGTAATAAATCTAAAGAACCAAGATCTATAAAATTTAAAATTATTAATAAAAAACCAGAGAAGAGGGTTCGAATACATAATGGAGTTGAAATTGTTTACGCACATAAAAATTGCAACGATAAATTAAGTTCCAAAAAATTAAACATGGAAGGCTCCACTTGGAAAAATATTGGTACTAAAAATGGATGTACTTACGCTGATGTATATTTAGAAGAAAGAAGCGATTATAAAAAATCCAAAAAACCAAATAAAATTAATTCAACCATAACCAAACCCGGCATCGGTTCATTAGAACAAAACAACCCAAATCCAACTAGCAAAACAACTACTATTCCATATTATTTATCTCCTAATACCAAGCAAGCTTTTATCGAAATAGTCGATCTGTCCGGTAAACGAATTCAAACGATTTCGTTAAAAGAAAAGGGGAGAAGCCAGGTAGATGTTGACTGTTCGGATCGAAGTGCTGGAGTTTATTTTTATTCTTTGATCGTTGATGGAATCTTGATAGAGACCCGTAAAATGGTGGTGGAGTAATTTTGTTATTCTAGTCAAAAAATCTTATTTTATGGAATATTTTTGTTTTATTTTCTATAAAAGATTTCATTCAAAATGACAAAATCTTTCCTACTTTTATTTATTTGTTGTTTATCTATTTCTAAAATTTTTAGTCAATACGAGACGTATAGTAAATGGGAGAATAATAATCTTAGAGGTGATTTAATGAAATTTTATCCCGATCATCGTTTCATGTTAACCCATGATGAATCTTGTTATGCCTATTCCAGTGGAGCAGGGTTTTATCAAATATCAAACGACACCGTTTTTTTAGATTTTTTCAAACTAATTCCCTCACAAAGTGAAATTGTTAAACTGAAAAACAATGGGATTTTTGTTAACATTTCTGTGGAAGTTTTTTCATTAAAGGATTCTACCCCGATCAATAATGCAACCGTATTTGCAAAAGTTACTTCCAAGGAAATTTATGATATTCAAGGGAAAGTTGATTCGAAGGGCACTAGGAAATTTAATCTTCCAATAGGAACGATGATTGAATATTTACGAGTTTATGCACATGATTATATTGATTTTGATGAATATATTGTAGAAAAGTTTGAGACTGATTATCTAATCAAAATTTATCTCAGTGGTGATCCTTTAACAGATCTAAAATATTCTGGACCAATAGATAGGAGAGAGATAGCCATAAAAAAAGGTAAAAAGAAAATCATCTACAATGGCATTAAATACAAAAATGAAAATTAGTAAAACTCGAGAATTACTTGATATCAGCAATACTGAAATTGAAAGTCTTCCGCTAAAAATTTCCAACTTTAAAAATTTAAAACAGCTAACCTTAAAAGGTAACCCACTACCTCAGGAAAAAATCATCCGAATAAAATCCGCCTTGCCAAATACCGAAGTTCTTGTTTAATCTTGCTCAAAAGATATCGTTTATTCTATTGGAAAAGAATATTATTTTACCGTTTTAATTCTTTACATTTGTCGTATATAATAGATAGTAAAACCTAAAATACGATGAATAAGACTGCACGGATAAAGTTTTCAATGTTTGCCACCTATTTTTTCTTTGCCATACTTTTGAATAGTACGGGTGTAGTAATTTTATTGGTCCAATCATTTTTTGATGTTGCCGAGACCGCAGCTTCCGTGCTTGATCCTTATAAAGATCTAAGTATTGCCTTTTCCTCCTTTATCGCAGGGATTTTTTTAACTAGAATTGGTTATAAAAAATCCATCCTTTTTTCTTTAGCCTTGACGACCATCGTCTGTTTTATCGTACCAAGTATCAGTACTTTTTGGTCTATTAAATTAATCTGTGCCGTTGGTGGACTCACATTTGGGATCACCAAAGTAGCAGTATTTGGTAGTATCGGATTAATTACTGAAAATTCAAAAGAGCATTTAAGTTTGATGAATTATATCGAGGGCGTTTTTATGGTTGGAATCCTCTTTGGATTTTTTATGTATGGTTATATGTCTGAAGATGTCATGTCTGGTCGTTGGCTATATACCTACTATGTGATCGGAGCCATTTCGTTTTTGGCTTTTATGAGTCTTCTATTTTCAGAATTAGATGAAAGTCAACTCCAAGAAGGTTCAGATACTGATTCAAACGATTTTAAATTAATGCTAAAATTAATTTTGCTTCCCACCATTATGGTCTTTGTGGTTTGTGCTTTTTTAAATGTTTTAATAGAACAAAGTACCATGAATTGGTTGCCAACTTTTAATAAAAAAATCCTTGGTTTATCTGAGCAATTAGCGATTATATTGGGTAGTATTTTATCTGGCTCTATGGCCGTAGGTAGATTGTTGGCAGGATATGTTTTAAAAAGAGTAGAATGGTCAAAAGTGCTTATTGGATGTATCTTTGGAGCGATGGCGGTCCTATTGATCAGTATGCAACTTTCCAAAAATGTGGGAATTACCACAGAGATAACTACATTTGCTGACATACCATTTGTAGCCTTCTTTTTTCCAGTGATTGGAATATTTTTATCACCCGTTTACCCTGCGATTAATTCCATTATTCTCAATTCTTTACCTAAGAAAAAACATGCAGCCATGGCGAGTTTGATTGTCATTTTTTCTGCTATTGGTGGATCATTAGGATCAATTATCACCGGTTCTTTATTTGAACATTTTGGTGGAATCAATGCCTTTTATTGTAGTATTATTCCCATGATTTTATTGGTTATTACTTTGTTAGGTTTTAAAAAATTAGTTGAAAAGGAAACAGCTTTATAACGGTTTCTTATTTTCTTAAAATCACAACTATGACAAACTGGATAAACGAAATATACGAGATTTTCCAAGCAGTACAAACCGCTCAAATATTTAAAGATCAAAAATTTTTTGCGGATTGTTCCCCAACT
>JALZUU010000087.1 GCA_023300665.1 Saprospiraceae bacterium
TTTCCTTTGTTAAATCAACATTGGTAATTTTATTTCAGAGGTCGTTAGATCAACTTGCTAAGTGAGTTGATCTTTTGATGTTTAAGAAAGAAGGTTGGTTAAAGCCAAAAAACAAACACTACCCCACTATATTCCAAAAAAAAAGCAAAACACGCCAGGTGTTTTGCTTTCTTTTTATTGAAGCTATTTAAAAATCCAAACCTACTTTACGATTACGATTTCGATTCTTCTGTTCTCTGCTCTACCCTCTGCCGTATCATTCGTCGCAACAGGATTTTCTGCACCAAAACCTTTTGTGGAGATTCGAGATTCTGAAATACCTGCTTCGATCAGTCGCGTTCTAACTGCTTCTGCTCTTCTTTGAGACAATAATTGATTAGATTCAGCTTTACCTTGACTATCGGTATAACCTTCAATATTCACTTTAATATCTTCGTATGCTTTAAGGATAGAAGATAGATTGTCTACCTCTAAACCGGATTCCCCTGAGATATTAGCAGAACCGGAAGCAAAGTTTAAATTTCTAAATCTAAATCGACCTTCTCCAGTATTCGAGTCATTTTTTAAGAAAGCCATCATCTGCTCACCAGCAGATCCAGCGGCAAACTTGATATTACCTAAAAGACCCATCGCTGCTTCATTAACTTTACCAAAAATATTAGTAGCTGCTGCCGTTGCAACCTCTGCCGGCTTTTTGATAATAGGAGCATTGGCTATTTGAGCACCTGATCCACCACATCCTCTTACTGCCAAAAATAAAACCAATGCTAAGACCGCCAATAAAGGGATCAACCACTTAAGGAATCCCATTCCACCTGCTGCTGCTCCATCAACTTCTACTGCGGTTGCGGTTGCTGCAGTTGCTGCAGCCGCTTTCTCTGCTTTTAGTTTTGCTTTAGCTGCTGCTTTCTCCGCTTTCTCTTCTTTAGATGGTTTATCTTTCTTAACCTTTTTAGGCTTAACATTTTTTACTACTTCTTTCTTTACCCATCCAAATGAAGACAATTCAGTAGAATCAAAGAAACTATCTGGCAAGGCAGCCTTCACCGCATCCTTCTGCCCGTTGAGTAAACTCTTCAAACCATCAACACTTAGATTTTGTTCTTGTACTTGTTGACCTAACGTTGATAAGATCATCGGCGTACTGATCTTTGACAATCTAGTAGAGTTAATTTTCGAAATTTTACTTTCAGCCGAAACCTCATTGGTCGCTGATCTTAATTTATTAGGAAATAAACTTGGTAAGAAATGCGTTCCTCTATTAACCAATCCGTTGACCGTTTGAGGGCTTCTCTTAAAAATACTTTCTAGGTCAAAATCCTTGATTTCTTCCTTTTTTAAAACATTATGCAAGTCTTTAGCGCCCTTATCGGTACTGACTTTTTGGATCATTCCTGCAAGTATCGCAGCAAAAGTACCATCGACTGCAGGCTCCATATTTGTTTGGTCTTCACCAAGAAATGAGGCAGAATGCTCTGCTAGACTGCTTCCGATCTTTGTTTTTAATGTTTCTAGAAGATTGAATGACATATTATTTTAATGTTTAGTTTGTTGTGATAATGTAACTTACATCCTTAAGACGTAAAAATCTTTAAAAAGTATTGCTTATTATACACCAAAATTTATTTAAAGAATTTGTTTAAGAATGTTTGAAGGATAATCGAGCTAAAAATGACGAGAATAGCTGTTTTTTTAAGACTGCCTGCGCACTTTCGTACCTCAAAGTAAGGGCAAAAGTAATAAAAATAAAAATAGAACCTTATCAAAAATTATAGTGCTTGTTTATATCTACCCTTTCGCTTGATAATATTGGGAACACAACACGACCTCGATCAATCAACCAACGAGAAACCTAACAGATATCATCGATCCACTATTCCAAAACAAGAAAAAATGAAAAGATTAATCTGCTTAATGCTACTCTTGGTTTTTATCATAGATGGATTGTCTGGACAATCGCTTGAAAAATCTAAAGTTATTGCATTCACTCCTAAGCTAAATACGCAAGTGAATGGAATAGGGCTAGGAGTGATCATGATGAGTTTTAAATATGATGGAGATTCTACCACCACAAAAATAAATGGTTTTAATTTTGAACTACTTGGTTTTGGCATATTTGGTCCATTAGTTTCTGGTAACCCTTTGATTCCGTATGATTTAACAATAAATCAAATTAGTCCAGTTCTAGATTCTTTAATACTTGAAACTAAAAAATTAAAGGCATATAAGGTCAATGGTCTAAACATATCCATAGGTGGTTTAGCAGGTAATGATATACAAATGAATGGTCTAAATATTTCAGGAATAAGTACGCTAACCGCTAGAAGCAAAGGCGTCTCCATTGCTTTAATTATGAATATGAATAAAGTAATGCACGGTGTTTCTTTTGGAATCTTTAATCAAAGTTTAGAACATAAAGGTTTACAGATTGGCCTCTTTAATCGTTCTGAAAAAACGAAGGGAATTCAAATAGGACTATGGAATAAAAACGAAAAAAGGGCGCTTCCATTCATAAATTGGAGGTTTAAATAAAGTAGTTTAAAAAGAATTAATACATTCGCCAAAATTCTCCTCCTTTTTCAGATCTGCTTTAAGAAACCTAGCCTAGCGCCTTGCTCACTCGCAGATTTCAAAAAGCTAGTGGAAGTTTTTCTAGCTCTGTCCCTTAAGTTTTGAAAACCCCAAGAGCTGGCAAAGAGCAGCACAAGACTTCTTAAAGCGAATAATAAGACCTGCCAACAGATCATGATAAAAAACTTTCATCCTTCCAAAATCGTTCTATTTTAAAACAACAGTTTACTATCTTTAGAAATAAGCTAGTTAATTTTATACATCAACAGTTAATATGGTTTTCATTGAGCTAATATTAGAACTCTTAGGCTATCTCGTATTTGATTTTTTATTATTCGGAATAGTAAAATTAATGCGCGGAATCGGCTCCTTGGTATTGAGTATTTTTAGTTTGTTTAAAGTAAGTCCAAAAGAGCATTATCATACAGAAAGTTATGATAAAAAAATTGGACTATTTTGGCTAGGATTAATCGTATTCATAATTCTGATATGGCTAATATTTAAGGTGATTTATTAAAAGCGGATGCTTGCCGATCTTAAACAATTCAACAGATGAGCCTACCCTAAAAATTTGATTCAAAAATCAAAGTTTAGAGAAAATTAGCAATTAGCAA
>JALZUU010000088.1 GCA_023300665.1 Saprospiraceae bacterium
AAAAGACGGTCTATAAAAGGCTACAAAATTAAGGAAATCTTTTTGAAGTGAAGTTTTATTAACTTTGTTCTCAAACATAATTTTAATATCTAATGTTTATTGATATTTAATGCTTATAATAGATCGTAAGATTTAACCATAAACAACTATGAACCTTTCAGAAAGAATAGCCGTACTCGTTCAACTTGGACAGGAATTATCACAACCTGACGAAGATAGAACCGCTTTAATCAAAGCCTCTTATCGGTATAATCAATGGTTTACCCAAGAGAACTATGAGTCTGCTATTCAGGCGATTGGTAGTCAAATGCTCCAGCAATCCTTGTTAGAAAATTGGGTCAAACCTTATAATATTTCAGATGAAACTCCTAAGGAAACCGTAGGAATGGTCCTTGCTGGAAACATCCCTTTAGTTGGTTTTCACGATGTACTTTCCACTTTTATCTGTGGACATATTTCTCAAGTAAAATTATCAGAGAAAGATAAGCTTGTTTTACCGTATTTGATCGGGAGAATGGCTATTTATGACGAGCGGGTTAATTCGTATTTTAATTTTGTAGATCGACTGGCAAATTTTGATCGAGTCATTGCCACCGGTAGCAATAATACTGCCCGTTATTTTGAATTATATTTTGGAAAATATCCCAACATTATTCGTAAAAACCGAAATGCTATAGCGGTACTTCGTGGCAATGAACCCAAGGAAGCTTTACGTGACCTTGGAAAAGACATCTTTACTTATTTTGGTTTAGGCTGCCGGAATGTCTCAAAGCTTTTTGTACCGAAAGACTACGAATTCAGTCCTTTATTAGAAGAGCTTCACGAATACCGTGAAATCATTGAGGTAAATAAGTACAAAAATAATTTCGACTATAATTTTACCCTTTTGATTTTAAATAGTATAAAATATTTTTCTAACGGTTGTATCTTAATCTATGAAAATGAGGCGATCCAATCTCGAATCGCCAGTCTTCATTTTGAGTATTATTCTGATGAAAAAGATTTAGAAAATAAACTGACTAAGCATCAGGATGAAATCCAATGTATTGTCAGTGATCAACCAGTGAAAAACTGGAAACATATTCCATTAGGAGGTGCCCAAAATCCAGGATTAGAGGATTATGCCGACGGGGTAGACACGCTTGCTTTTTTAACAAAAACAAAAACACCAACCGCTTAATAACCCTTATTAAAACACTATGACCAAAGCTGAAAAAGTAAGCGAAATTACCAGGATTCTAGAATCCCATTACCCAGAAACCCCCGTCCCACTGGACCACAAAGACAATTATACCTTACTCGTAGCTGTATTGTTATCTGCGCAATGTACAGATATCCGTGTAAACCAAGTTACTCCTGCTTTATTCAAGATGGCGGATACACCCGCCAAAATGGTCCAGCAAAAAGTGGAGGACATTAAAGCGATTATCCGACCTTGTGGTTTATCTCCTCGGAAGTCCAAAGCCATCTATGAGCTTTCTGAGATTTTACTTGATAAATATGATGGAGAAGTACCGAATGATATGGCGGCTTTGGAATCGCTTCCAGGGGTTGGCCATAAAACGGCTAGTGTGGTCATCAGTCAAGGTTTTGGGGTGCCGGCTTTTCCAGTTGATACCCATATTCATCGTTTGGCTTGGCGTTGGGGATTGAGCACAGGGAAAAATGTAGTAAAAACAGAAAAGGATCTAAAACGTCTTTTTCCAGAAGAATTATGGAATAAATTGCATTTACAAATCATTTTTTTTGGTCGAGAGTTTTGTCCAGCAAGAGGACATCAGCCAATGGAATGTCCCATTTGTAGCCAATTCGGAAGAAAAGCGGTATTTGAAAAATAAATCTATTTTTTTAAAATATCTTCTCATACTACTGGACATTTCTTCCATTTGCTGCCTCCCAGCTCCGGCAGTACCGCCAGAGAGTAGCCACAAGCCCGCAAATGTCCAGTATTATGATATCTTCTATTTTAAATCATCCTAAAATATGTTTTTAAATGGCGCTTTCAGAAAAAATTTTAACGCTACATCCCCAAGGAAAAAAAGGAGTCAATATTTCTCGGGAGAAGTATGATACGATCCGGAGTTTTATTCTTAAAACCATAAAAAAGCATAAACGGATTACTTATCAGAAGCTAAATGACTTAGCCGTAGAGAAATTAACGAATAGCTTTGATGGTTCCGTTTCTTGGTATATCGTTTCGATCAAATTGGATTTAGAAGCTCGGAAAATAATTGAGCGAATACCAAAGACCAGTCCGCATGAATTACGATTGATAGAAGAATAGAGAAGAAAAAATTAAGGATTATAAACTTTCTCTGATAGCCATCTCAGGAACCTCAAATACTTTTTCATCAGGAATATGATTGTGAAATTTTATGTCTTTGAATACCAAATCACGGTTGGTATTTTCCCCTAACGCTCTATTGATTAAACGATAATTCTCTAATCTTGTAGGCATTAAGATCCCTTGAACTAAATTATAGTTTAAATATTTCTTAGCACTGTTAACCTTTTCATTGGTGTTATCAAAAAAAGAAACCGTATGAGTAAGAAACGCTACTTGATGATTTTCTGGATCAAGGTAAAGGAAATATAAATCATCTGCAGACTGTCCTATGTTTGAACCAAAACTAATTTTCAATAAATCATATATCTTTCCATCCAATATATTCTTACCTAAATAGGCAGCATTTACCCCAGAATCTTTGAATACAAAAGGAATAGCAATAAAATAAAAATTTACATTATAGTAAAAAGAAGCAGATTTTCCTGGAATATTATCTGCATTTGGTGTTACCCAAACTTGTTTTCCATCAGAGCCCATTTCAAATTCTTCTGATTTAGAATAGGTCCGACGATCCTTTAATTGAGTAAGTTGGTATTGCCATTTTTTGGAACTTTCTACCTGATAAGATAGTCCGTTATATTTATTCCAATTATCTAAACCACCATGCGCAGTGATACACTTGTCTAGCAATTCAATTCCTTTTAATTCTTCAGGACTTTTAATTAACTCAGATATTTTAATTGGATCATCTGGGTGATTTTCTGAGTCTAGTAGACAATTATTAAAGAGAAATAGGAAAAGAGAAAAAACAATTGAGCCTGTAAATAAATGCTTCATTTTGGTAATGATTTTTATCTATTCTGTTAAGATTGACATAAAAAAATAAGTGATAAATTATTGATAGCCAATAATTTATCATTAATATTTTTTTAGAAACCTTAAAGAGGCTTAATTTTGTACTGTCACAAAAAGCAGAAAAAAGATTAATTCGAGAGATGCGCAAAGGTATTATAATTCTCAGCAATTCCAATAATTTAATAAGAAAAACCTAATTAATTATTTTATCAAAGGATAGATAAAATTTATTCTTTAATTATTATCCTTTAGCATGTATTTGATACAGCTCTAAAAAGGTGGTTGCGACGGATTTGTATCCATAACGCGCTCTTGCGGTCTGGCTGATGGTTGTAGGATTAAATGAATTAATGGATTCGATTAGCTCAATTAGTTGGCCTTCAAGTGCTACCTCATCCCCAGCTTTTACCAGTCGACCATTTTGTGTGGAGACCATCTCATTGACACCTCCTACATCAGCTGCTAAAACCGGTAATCCTGAAACAAGTGCCTCACTGATCACACAAGGCAAGTTTTCGTAATTGCTGAATAAAAGAAAAATATCATGTTCGACCATTTTGGCAGCAATCTGCTCTAATGGAATTTCTGGCAGAATAGATATACGATCTTTTGGAATCCCCAACTCATCCGCCATTTTGATAAAATGATCTCCATAATGATTTCCAATAAAAGTGGCGGTACAATCTCTTCGACTTTTAAAAACTTTGGAGAGCACTCTTAACATTCCACTGGTATTTTTATGCGCATCGTTTAATGTGGAAATATGTAGGATACGTACAGGACGATCTGCGGAATAAGATGTTCGAACTTTAAATAGATGGGTATCTACTACATTGGGAACCACCTGATAGCGATCATGTGGGATGAACTTCTGAATAGCGTTTTTTAAATCAATTGACACTGGGCAAATCATTGCTGCTTCTTTCCCAACCTTTGAAATGATATATTTTTCATGAAAATTGAACGTAGCAGGATTGATGGGTAAAAATTTAGTCCAATGCTCGGTAACAATAATCGGTAGCTTATATTTCTTTTTTAGATAAAGTGCGAAAATACCAGCTGGATAAAATACGTTTAAATGACAGATGTCAAATTGTATAAATTCCTTTAATAAGGCTTCATATCCAATTATGTGTGCTTTTTTGTAATTACTAAGTTTTTGAAAAATATCATACCGACTAGTTTTTGGATAAAATACGCGGCATTCTGTAATGTTTTTATTCTTGGTCAATTCTACCCGGAAGTCATTAGCGGACTCAAGGGAGTGTACATATAATACCGCCACCTTGGCTTGTCGACCGACCGCTTGAGCATGTCGTTCGATAAAATTACCATCCTGGGGCTCCTCAGGATTGGGATACCAGCTGGCCAAAAATAGTATATGAAGAGATTCAGACAAATGTGTAAATTTGTGAAATAAAAAAAATAATAAATCTTATGGCAAAGAAAAACAAAAATACTGAGTCGAAGGCTTCTGAAACCCCTAGTCCAGCTCGAAAACGTAGAAAACCAAAGCCTAATTACAAAAAAGCGGTGATGGTAGGTGTATTATTTCTGGTAATGCTTTCTTTTATATTGACGAGCATTCCTAATTTTGGAGGCTCAGGATCGAAAGCGGCCAGTGTAAAGACACCAGTAAACTCGAACGCACCTGCACCGCGTAGTACGACCAGTTTTACTAAGCAAGGGTCCTTGACCATTAATCGTCAAACAAATCCTGAACCATTGGCCGTTGATATTGAGGTAGCAGATACCGAAGCGAAAAGAAATCAAGGACTGATGTTCCGTCGACACATGGAGCCTCATCATGGGATGTTGTTTATCATGGAACGGTTAAAAGAACAAAATTTCTTTATGCGAAACACCTATATTTCTTTGGATATCATCTATTTAGATGAAAACAAAAAGATCGTCTCTATCGCTAAGAATACCGAGACCTTGAATGATAATAGCATCCCTTCTAATGGGAATGCCCTTTATGTTTTGGAGGTAGTGGCTGGATATTCAGAAACTCATGGATTGCAAGTAGGAGATCAGATGGAGTGGACGTTGGATTAGGGAATTTGGTGAAAATGTCTCCATTTTTTAAATGGGCAAATGAATAAAAAAACGAAATGAACATCCCGAACAAAGATCAAAAATTTCCACTGCCTAATTATGACCGACTTTGTTTTCTTAAAAACGTCGTAAAGAATCCGAACATCATCGTAGGTGATTATACTTATTATGATGACTTTGAAACGGTAGAGAATTTTGAAAAAAATGTAAAATATTTATTTGATTTTATTGGCGATCAACTAATCATTGGAAAGTTTTGTATGATTGCTTCCGATGTGACGTTTATTATGAATGGTGCGAACCATCTTAGTGATGCTATTTCAAGTTATCCATTTGCTATATTTGGAGGTGATTGGTCAAATGCGATGGATGGGAAATCTTATCCGACGAAAGGGAATACAGAGGTTGGCAATGATGTTTGGATTGGTTATGGAGCTACGATTATGCCGGGTGTAAAAATTGGAGATGGAGCCATCATTGCAACTAAATCAGTGGTTACCAGCGATGTAGAACCTTATTCCATTGTTGGTGGAAATCCCGCTAAGGAAATCCGTAAACGTTTTTCAAAAGAAAAAATTCAAGAACTGTTAGACTTAAATTGGTGGGATTGGCCAATCGAAAAGATTACCAAAGAGGTTGAAAATTTGACTGGAATAGCGATAGCAGAATTGAATAAAAAATGAAGCTGTTTAAGAATGTTCGCAACCATTGTGCCTGCCTGCCAGAGGCACGAGGCAGGCTTCATTTTTAAACAGCTTTAATAAGTTAAAACTTAAAAAGAATTAATGGGACTTTTCGATTTCTTTAAGAAAAAAGATAAAGCAAAAGAAACTAATTTGGTTTCAAAAACACCTAATCCATCTGAATCATCTGAAGCACCAAAGAAGGTAGATACTTCAATTGAAATAGTTTCGGTGGATAACGGTTCGCATGGAGATAATTTTGGTGGATTAATAGGATTTGAATTTTTAAATTCGGAAATAGGGAGTAATTTTATTAATGAATATATTGCTGTTTCTACCACCAAAGCACCTGATTTAAAAAACGATCATATAGCCATTCATCAAGTTCGATTTAATGAGATTAAAGGAATTTTGGGAAATCTTGGTATTCGTACCTTGACGACTAACCAAGAAATTCTTTCTGCCTATCCGTATTTAAGAACGGATTATATTATTCCATTTTCAACCAAAACAATACAGGAATGGTCCCACGTAAATAGCATCGAAGCTGAAATTAAAGGAGGAGGAAGAGATACTTTTGGTTTAGGTTTTTTTGCTACAGATTATGCCGTAAATAAGGAAATTTATAAATCCAACAAAGCCGTAAATATTAGACTGTCAGCGATTGGATTAGTCTTAGATAAAAGCGATATAACCGAAATCGGTGGACAACCTATCAGCGAAGGATTTGCCTCTTATATGCCTAACAGTGATATCCCAAGACCAACCTATTATGATTTTATCGGTGTTTTAATGGATTATACACCAATTACTTTGACAGGAAATAATAAAGGATATCTTACTAGAATAAAATTAATTAATGAAGAGCGTGATCCGAATTTCTTTACCGTTGATATGTTTATTAACCAAGGAAATATGAGAATTGAAGATCTTGAAATTAACATGCGGGTTACTGGAGCGCTTTGGTTTCAAGGAGAGTTAGCTTAATTTTTTTCATATAGTAGCCCTTTTAGAAAATGAGGAATTCCTTAAGAGAGAAAGGTTTTAAAATTATCGAAAACATCTATTCATCAAAAGAAATAGATGAAATACTAACCTTACTCGATTCTAAAGAAATTGATAATAAGTTCGGTATCCGAGAATTTTTAATGGATCATCCTGAAATTCAAGAAAAAGTCTTTACGAAAAAACTAAAAAAAATAATTCACCAGATTGCTCCCAATTGTCATAAATCAATCAAGTCTATTTATTTTGACAAACCCCCTTCTGCAAATTGGATCGTCAATTGGCACCAAGATCTAACCATCAATTTAAGAAATCGAAAAGAAGTTGAAAATTATAAAAATTGGCGAACTAAAGAAGATAGAGTAGTCGTCCAACCTGATCTTGATATGCTTGACAGTATTTTTACGATTCGAATTCATTTGGACGATTGTAAAAAAGAAAATGGAGCATTAAGAATAATCGAATCATCTCACAGAAAAGGCGTTATACAAATTAGTGATTGGATAATTGACAAAGCAGGTAAAGAGAGGATTTGTGAAGTAAATAAAGGGGGTGTTTTGGTGATGAAACCACTGGTTTTGCATGCGTCGAGAAGAAC
>JALZUU010000089.1 GCA_023300665.1 Saprospiraceae bacterium
CTCATGTAGCCAAAGCTACGGTGTCGATAAATTTGTGAAGTGCTGATAATCAATGACTTGTCTGTAGTCATTTTGTATTAACTTTAAACAGCTTCATTAATAACCTACCTACCAGCAGATAGAATTAGTCATATAATAACTAACTCCACAAAGGAGCTGGATAATTGGTCATTTCCGCCAACGCCTTCATGACCCCTGGCTTATCTTCTTGATAGGTAACTCCATGCCATAAATCTCTAGAAGTCAAAACCTTATAAGAACAGGTTCCGTCTTGAATCTGAGAATTAACAACTAAAGGAATAAAAAACTCAGATTTTGGCTCATGACCTCTTTCTTTCACAAATTCAATAAACATCTTTCGAATTACTGGGAAGATATTTGGGTGAAAACCCCAGAAATTCATACTAACCAAAGATTCTTCATCCAATTCTACCTTGCCTTCTTCACCTGTAAAATAGATTTTTCCGCTTTCTCGCTCAATTTTGGTTCGTTCTACCACCGTAACCATATTATGCTTTTCGTCCATTTCGGCTACCCCTCGTGATACGCTACCATTATCAGACAACGTATTTCCTAGCACATAGCCGACCAGGGCGTTATGGGTAGGGCTTACCTCTTCGGTTAAAAAGCGGGCAACTTCTTTAAATCCAGCTCCTCCATAAAAATCATCTGCGTTAATCACCGCAAATGGTTCCTGAACAAAAGGTGCTGCAACTAACACGGCGTGGGCAGTTCCCCATGGTTTAGTTCGCTCTGGAACTTCCGTTAGTCCTTCTACCGGGGTATCGATTTCTTGGAAAGCGAAGACCACTTCTATTTTATCGGCAAATTTGCTGGTTACCTTTGATTTAAAATCTTTCGCAAAATGCTCGCGGATCACGAAAACTACTTTTCCAAAACCTGCTTGGACCGCATCATAGACGCTATAATCCATGATGGTTTCGCCATTGGGACCGACGCCATCAAGTTGTTTTAATCCTCCGTATCGACTTCCCATTCCTGCTGCTAGTACGATTAGTGTTGGTTTCATCATTTTTTATTGCTGTGTTTATTAATTAGGTGATAATGTTCTTTTATGTTAGGCCACTCAGTTAAGATCAAATGGCTATGCGCTTTCTCGATTAAATAAGATTCGTTTTCCTTTTTCGGAATCATCTAAAGCGTTATGGTGAAAAGCCAAGTGTCCACTAACAATTGTGGTTTCTACTTTTCCTTTAAACTTTTTTCCTTCAAAAGGGGACCATCCACATTTATAGGCTAGCTGTTCTTTACGGACACTCCATTCCGTTTCAGGATCAAAAACTACGATGTCGGCCCAATACCCTTCTCTTAGATAGCCTCGGTCTTCGATTTGAAAACAATCCGCTGGAGCGTGGCACATTTTTTCAATAATTTTTTCTAAACTAATTTTACCTTTTTGATAAAACTCTAACATTATATTAAATGAATGTTGCACCAATGGAACACCTGAGGGCGCTGAAAAATAATTACCTTGCTTTTCTTGCCAAGTATGAGGAGCATGATCTGTGGCAATGATATCTAAACGATCATCTAATAAGGCAGGAAATAAAGCTTCTTGATGTATCTGTTCTTTGATGGCAGGATTACATTTTATTTGGCTACCAAATTTTTTATAATCTGCTCGATTAAAATATAAATGATGTACACAGACTTCTGAGGTAATTCTTTTTTCTTTTAGTGGTTTAGAATTCTCGAATAGATCCAGTTCGTTTTTAGTTGAAATATGAAGAATGTGTAACCGTGTGTTATGTTTTTTAGCTAAATCTACCGCAAAAGAAGAGGATATCAAACAACCTTCTACAGAACGAATTTCAGGATGCAGCTCCATAGGCACCTCTTCTCCATATTGTTGACGATACCGTTCCATATTTCCTCTTACCGTTTTTTCATCCTCGCAATGCGTAGCAATTAACATATGAGCTTCTGAAAAAAGTGCGTCTAATGTTCCTGGATCATCCACCAGCATATTTCCTGTGCTAGAGCCCATAAAAGCTTTGATTCCACAAACCGTTTTTGCATCCGTCTTTAAAACTTCAGATAGATTATCATTGGAAGCGCCCATAAAAAAAGAGTAATTCGCGATAGATTTTTTGGCCGCTATATCGTATTTATTTTGTAATAGCTCTTGCGTCACCGCAGGAGGTTTGGTATTTGGCATTTCCATAAAAGTGGTCGTACCTCCCATTACTGCAGCACGGGGCTCAGTGTATAAATCTGATTTATGCGTAAGACCTGGCTCTCTAAAATGAACTTGATCATCAATAATTCCAGGCATCACATATTTATTGGTAGCGTCTATAATAATATTGGCTTCCATATCAATGACTCCTCCTATTTTCTCGATTCTTCCATTTTTAATAAAAATATCTCCGGCAGTGATTTTCCCTTCATTGATGATTCGGGCGTTTTTTATTAGAATACGCTTCATGTCTTAGTTATTTACTCTGTTGATAAAATTTAGTCAGTCAACAACCTCTTTATTCAACTTGAAGCTGTTTAAGTTTCCAGCAAATGTATTAATAAATAAGTTTCTTTGTGTAAAATCAGAATAGAAGTTCTTTTAGAAGCTGTTTAAGTTTTTTTAAATAAATATCCCTTCATTACCTTAAGATTCAAAACCAATTTATGCCTGTAATTTCATCTGGATATCATCATGCTCCATTTTATCTTCTTACTGGTCATTGGGAAACTATTTTTCCGGCCATTGTCCGTCGTGTACGAGGCGTTAATTATCAACGAGAACGATTGGAGTTAGCAGATGGAGATTTTCTAGATTTAGATTGGATAAAAAATAAAAATAAAAAGCTTGTCATACTTCTCCATGGCCTCGAAGGAAATACAGAACGACATTATATGAAAGGAATGGCTCGCTATCTTTCAAAGAATCATTTTGATGTATTAGCCATAAACTGCCGAAGTTGTAGTGAGGAGATGAATCGTCATTTTAGATTATATAATCATGGTGAGACGGGTGACTTAGCGGAAGTCATTGATTATGTAGTTCAAAAATTTTCTTATCCTGAAATTTATCTAGCTGGATTTAGTATGGGAGGAAGTATTATTCTGAATTATCTAGGACAACGAGGAGCAACCGTCCCTAAGACCTTAAAAGCGGCGGCGACCTTTTCTGTTCCAACGGATTTACATGGTAGTGTTCGGATCTTAGATGATCCGGCCTTATCTTTTTATCGAAAACGGTTTCATCGTATGTTGACCGATAAAATTAAGCGAAAAGCTTTGCAGTTTCCAGATAAGATTAACCTTAAAGGTATTGAGACTTTTGAAAAATGGTCTGATTTTGACGACCGCTACAGTGCTCCAATCAATGGCTATAAAAACGCTAAAGACTTCTATACGCAAGGATCGGCTAATAATTTTATTGCTGGTATTTCAATTCCAACTTTATTAGTTAATGCTTTAAATGACCCAATTTTAACTCCTAGTTGCTTCCCAAAAGATCTAGCAGAAACTAATCCTAATTTTCATCTAGAAATTACCGAACGAGGTGGTCATGTTGGTTTTAGCTGGCCAGGGAAAAAGTTCGCATGGTCAGAATGGAGGGCGTTGGATTTTTTTCTAAAGAAAGATATTAAAAAACAATAAAATACATCAGAAATTTTGGAATATATTTTATAATATATATCTTTGACCAAATTAAAATTTGTTTTTTAAAAAACACCCCAATGAATATATCAATAACAATCCAGTTACTCTCTACTAAAAAAAGACCATTTTCTGATTTTTATAAAATCCGCTTTGATAATTAATACTATTATCTACCAAATACGATTTCATCTTTGCCTTTATTGAGGATAAGAAATCACTATCCAAAAGCTGCCAAAAAGGTTCGTATTCCAAAATATTTTACTTAATCTGAATATTTTATTTCGAAACCTTTTTAGGACTTCCTTTAATTATTTTATTTAAAAAATTTTAATGAGATGAACTCATTAAAACCCTAATCTATTTTTTAACCAAAAATTTTTCACATGAAAAAAATGAACACCCATTTTTTAAAATTATTCTGCCTCCTGCTAGGAGCATTATTCTGGACTGGTACTGCCTTTGCACAACCAGCCAATGATCTATGTGCAGGAGCTATTCCCATTGTACCTTCTCCGGCAGGTACTGGATGTGGGACATCTACTTTTGCTTTTCCCTACAATACAGATGGCACCACAGATAGTAATTTACCAACCGTTTGCTCAAATCCAGGTTTAGATAATTGGTTTACTTGGACAGCAACCACTACAGGTTTGATATATAATGATGGAGACGGTGCTCCAGGGATCGCTATTTTTGCTAGTTGTGCAGATGCTGTAGCTGGTAATGAGATAGATTGTACGGGTACTTTTGCTGGTGTTGATTCTGAGCTTTCAGGTTGGAATATCGGTGACAACTTAATTATTCAAGTTTATGATTTTAATGGTTCGTCAGCTGCTATTTCCTTTTGTTTAGAAGAATTTACACCTCCGCCTCCACCAACAAATGATGACTGTTCAACTGCTATCGATCTAGGTACATTGACTAGTCCGATTATGGGAACAACCGTATCTGCTACTAATGATTTTGTAGGAGATTGTTTAACAAATACAGGCGCACCTGATATTTTTTACACAATTCTGGTACCAGATGGTGCGACCTTAACGATCGAACAAACCGTAAATAATTATGACTCAGAAGTCCGACTTGCCTTTGGTGGTGGCTGCCCTGGAACAACGGTAATAGCCTGTCAAGATGATCCGGATACCAATCCAATTACTTGGGTGAACGACACAGGAATGGATCAAATTGTTTATTATATCCAAAGTGCTTTTTCAACTGGTTCTGGAACTTTCACTTTAGCTTGGTCAATTAATTTACCTCCTGCCAATAATACTTGTGCTACAGCTGCACCTTTGGCAGTAGAAGAAGGCGATGCTTGTACAGCGCAAACAGTTGGTACAAATGCATTTGCTTCTCCTTCTGGAGAAACACCAGATCCTTCTTGTGGTGATTTTGGTGCTGGTCAAGACATTTGGTATTCTGTGGTAGTACCAATGAGTGGTGCAGTGAACGTAGAAATAAGTGATGCTGGTGGGCCTGCCGATTGGGCAATGTCTATTTATTCCGGTACTTGTGGTGCCTTAACGGAAGAAGCCTGTAATGATGATACCAACGCGCTTTTCCCTGCCATCACTATTACGGGTAGAACTCCTGGAGAAGTATTATTAGTACGTCTTTTCCAATCAGGTAATGATGAAAGTGGAGATTTTAACATCTGTGCCTTCTCCCCTGCAATTTTTTGTGATATAGCAATTGATAGTGAAGCATCAACTGATGAATCTTGCCTTGACGCACAAGATGGAACAATTACTCTTATAGCTACCACTTCTTTCGGACCAGTTACTTTTGCACTTGTTGGGCCAGTTAGTATGACCAACACAACAGGTGAGTTTACTGGACTTCCAAGTGGTTCTTATACCTATACTGCGACAGATGATGGCTTTCCAGCAACCGCTGGTGTTTGTGAGGTAACAGGAGGCCCAATTGTTATTACCGGTGACGAAATAGCACCTGTAGTTACTTGTCCTCCAGCTATTGAGGTAACGTGCGATGCCATTCCTATGCCTGCTAATAGTTTAGAAGAATTCACAGCTCAAGGTGGAACCATCTTAGAGGCTTGTGACATTGCTGATATCGTAGCAACAAATGTTACCAATGGTGACAACTGTCCATCGACTGGTGCTCAAACGATTTCTCGTGTTTATATTGTAACGGATAATAGTGGAAATGTTGGAACTTGTGAACAAATCATTACCGTTACCAATAGTTTAACTGGTCCAGTTATCACTTCTGTTCCTCCAAATTTAACAGTGGATTGTGCAGTTAATGCCATCCCTCAAATGAGTGCTTTTGTAGCTGAAGCAGATTGTGGTGCTAATATCACTTACTCAGTTAGTGATGCCTCTACTACTGGTACGGCTGGATGTAATGGTTCAACCATTCAATTTTTATATACTGCAACAGATGATTGTGGTCGGATAACTACACATACACAGATCTATACAATTTCAAATGAAGGTCCTGAATTTATTTGCCCATCAGATATTTGTGTTATCGAATGCCCTGCGGACAATGATATGATTCAATCTCAATTTGATGATTACGCAACGTTGGCTTCTGTAATTTCTAGTTGTTCTGAAAATGGTATTACAATTACCAATTCTTTTAATCCTAACTCTTTCATTTCGCAAAACTGTGGTAACCCAACAGTCGCAATTGAAGGTGCGGTAGCTTTCCAAACCGTAACTTTTAGAGCCACTGATGCTTGTGGTCGTCAATCTACTTGTACTGCATTAGTGGTACTTAAAGATAGTGATGGGCCAGTTATTAGCGGTACTATTCCAACAGGATCAGCTGATTGCGCAGATGCTAACCAGCAAGCTGGTTATGACAACTGGATTGAATTAGCATTAAGTAACCTTTCTGCAGTAGACGGATGTTCTGGTTCTGCTTCAAGTGTCTCTTATGCTCCTTTATCTCCTGATACGAATTGCTCAGGAGGTATAGCCATAACAGAAGTAGTTTTTTCTTCTACCGATGCTTGTGGTAATGTAAGCTTTATCAATGCTAATTACAGTATTATCGATAATGGAGCAATTCCTACGGCTATCGTTTCTGGTTCTTTAAGAACAGAAGAAAACCAGCCAGTAGAATTAGTTGAAGTTGCAGTAGATGGTAGCTTAATTAGTAGTACGATGATGACGACAGACAATGGTGCATACGAATTTGCCTTAGAATTGAATCAAAACCACTCGATCACTCCTAGCCGTGACGACAATCACTTGAATGGAATTACAAGTTATGATTTGATCTTGATGGGACAACACCTACTTGAAATTCAAACGCTAGATTCTCCGTACAAATTAATCGCGGCGGATGTTAACCATTCTGGTTCTATTACTAATTTAGATTTAATCCAATTGCGTAGATTGATTCTTCACCTTGATGGTCAATTCACTAACAATACTTCTTGGAGATTTGTGGATGGTGATTACAACTTCCCGAATCTAGAAAATCCTTTTGTTACTACTTTCCCTGAAGCTGTTTCTATCAACAATTTAACACAAGCAGAATTACATAATTTTGTTGCAGTTAAAGTTGGTGATTTGAACGGAAGTGCAACTACAACTTTATTAGCTGCGGAAGGAGATACACGGGATCGAAACGATTTAGTTTTCCAAGTGGAAGATCAAAAATTAAGTACGGATCAGAGTTATACTATTGACTTTAAAGCAAAGGATTTTAATGACATCCTTGGTTACCAGTTCACCTTAGCTTTTGATCCTGCTCAATTAGAAATGATGGACTTTAATTCAGGTGCCATTGAATTAAATGCGGAGAACTTTGGTGATCGAGCTGCAGATGGTGTTTTGACAACTTCTTGGAATGTTTTCAATGCGATTAGTATTGCGGACGATGAGACTTTATTTAGTATTACCTTCAAGGCGAATGCTACTGTAAATCTTAGTCAAGCAATCAGCATTAATTCTTCTTTAACTACTGCTGAGGCATATAACCAAGATGCATCTGCTATGAATTTAGGTTTAGCATTCAACTCAACGAATCTAAATTCTGATGAATTTGCTTTATTGCAAAACCGACCAAATCCTTTTAATAATCAAACTTTGATTGCTTTCAATTTACCTGAAATGACAGATGGTACTTTAACTATCTATGATGTTGCAGGCCGAATTATCAAGCAGTATAAAGGAGACTTTAACAAAGGGTATAATGAAATTACAGTAAACCGTGCTGACCTAAGCGGTGCTGGTTTGTTATACTACCAATTAGAAACTCCTACGAATGTAGCAACCATGAAAATGATTGTTCGATAATTAGAAGTGCTAATTTAGAAGTTGTAATAACTTCTTAAAAGAAGAAGCGCCCTCTCCAAAAAGGAAAGGGCGCTTTTTTTTAACTATCGTTCGTTTTTTATCAAATATACTGATTAATAATATTTTCATACAATTCTTGCTTACCACTTTTTAGGGGTAATTCTCCGTTCTTAGCAGCCAGTTGATAAAGGTCTTCTAAGGTTAATTTTCCATTTTCAAAATCTTTACCTTTACCCTTATCAAAAGATTCATATCGTTGTTTTCTTAATTTTGAATAGGGACTATTTTTAAGAATGTTATCTGCCACCAATAATGCGCGAGCAAAGGTATCTGCTCCACCAATATGCGCATAAAAAACATCTTCCATATCAGTAGAATTTCTTCTAATTTTTGCATCAAAATTTATTCCACCACCCTGTAATCCTCCTGCTTCTAAAATTACCAACATCGCCTCGGTCGTTTCTTGGATATTATTTGGAAACTGATCTGTATCCCAACCATTTTGATAATCTCCTCGATTGGCATCAAGGCTACCGAGCATGCCTGCTTTGGCGGCTACGGCTAGTTCGTGTTGAAAAGTATGTTGCGCTAAGGTAGCATGGTTGACTTCAATATTCATTTTAAAATCTTTCTCTAAACCATACTCATGTAAAAATCCGATGGCGGTAGCGCAATCAAAATCATATTGATGTTTCATAGGCTCCATCGGTTTGGGTTCGATAAAGAAATTACCTTTAAAACCTTGCGCACGAGCATAGTCTCTTGCCATTGCTAAGAACTGTCCCATGTGGTCTTGTTCTCGTTTCATGTCTGTATTTAACAAAGACATATACCCTTCTCTTCCTCCCCAAAAGACATAATTTTCACCACCCAAGGCAATCGTTGCATCTAAAGCTAATTTTATTTGACCACCCGCTCTTGCGACCACCTTGAAATCAGGGTTGGTAGCAGCACCATTCATATATCGAGGATTAGAAAAGCAGTTGGCGGTACCCCAAAGTAATTTAATTCCAGAGGCTGCTTTTTTTTCTTTTACATACTCCGTAATAGTTGCCAAGCGTTTTTCAGATTCCGCAAAACTGGCTCCTTCTTGGATTAAATCAAAATCATGGAAACAGAAATAATCAAACCCCATTTTTCCAATAAATTCAAAAGCGGCATCGGCTTTATCCTTAGCTGCTTGCAATGGATCGGTTGCTTGGTCCCATGGAAAACTTTGCGTACCTGGTCCAAATGGATCAGCCCCTTGTCCACAGAAGGTATGCCAATAGGCAATGGCAAATTTAAAATGTTCCCGCATTGTTTTTCCAGCTACAATCTGCTCTGGATTATAATATTTAAAAGCTAGCGGATTGTCAGAAGAAGGTCCTTCATAGGTGATTTTTTCAATCCCTTTAAAATATTCTTTGTCTCCTAGTAAAACCATGGTTAAAACTTTTATAAAGAAATTCTTTCAAAATCGAATACCTTTGCAAAGTAAATTTAATTGTGGGAATTCCCAAACGTATATTTTTCAATAGAAGTTTTTCTTTGAAAAAAATAAATTCGAAGAAATTATACTTATCTTCGTAAAAAAGCGGTTTATACATTAAATCAAACACTACATGGAAGACTATTTAATTCCTACTCTTGTTATCGGCACAAGTCTCTTTATTTTATTTCTTTTGGCTTATACGAAAGACTTAAAGGAAGATCCAATTGATCTATTCAAACGCTTATTTGGAGTTCCTGTTGGACTCTTTCTTTTATTGATGGATATCATTGCAGGTCGAGGAGAAGAGGAAAATACATTTGAATAAGAGAAAAAAACGTTAATCTTTAAAGGGTTACCTTTTCTATAGCATTTTGAAATGCGGTCAAATCTTTATATCCAGCAAAGACAAATTCTATCCCTTTCTCTGTAAAGAAATCCAAATCTCCTCGTACTCTAATGCCAATCAAGGGTAATCTCATCTCCCGACAAGTAGTTAAATCCCAGATGGCATCTCCGACATAAACTATCTTTGTTGGTTCACCATAAAGTGCTTTCGCTTGTTCGATAGCCGTATTAAGAATATCTGGTCGAGTTGGATTTCCATCTGCATATCCTGCTGGCATTTTAGCAAAATCAATTCCTACAAAATTTAATTTTACTTTAGCCGGAGCCTCCCATCCTCCCGTAGCGATACCTACTCGATAACGATCGTCTTGACTGAGTGCTTCCATCATAGCACGTGCGCCTGGCACTTCATAAAATGCCTCTGGGTCTTGCTCTCGTGCGGTTAAAATACTGGCGACAAAATGATTTTGAAATTTCTGCTTCTCAGATTCAGATGGCCATCGTGAGAAGTGATTTTGAAACACCGTACCAAAGATGGTATCGTCGGTTACATGAGGATAATTTCGCCAATCAATAGAGGGAAGAGGCTGACCAAACACTGTCTCATAAGAATCTGCAAAACATTGGCTATCTACTTTATTAGAATGAACCAAGGTTCCATCAATATCAAAAATTACAAAAATCATTAATTCGTTTTTTAAAGGTTAAATCAAGACTGTTAGTTTAGCTTTGGTCAAACAACCCTTTTAACTCTTGATCGGTGTGTCGTAGTTTTTCCCTACAATATTGAATCAGTTCTGCTGCTCGTTTAGCTTTAGCCGACAAATCATCAATGCTTACTGCTTCTCCTTGTAGCTCCGTTACCAACTCTTGTAATTCCGTTAAGGCGGATTCATAAGAAATCTTCTCCGACATATTTTTAATATTTTTATAAATGAAAAAACAACAGACTTTAAATTAAAGCCATCAAACACCCTTTTACCCTCCTTTTTTCTCCAAAACGCCAATTTAGAGCAATTTTTATAAAAAAATGAGAAAACGTAGTCAAGTTATTTTAAAATATAAAGACAAAGCATCTTTTTTCAACACATTATAATTTACAATAAAACATATACTTGAATTATCATTTTCAAATAAAAAATATTTATTACCTTTGAGATGATTCTACTTTTGGAAAAAATTACTATTTTTCTATTCCTTAAACCTTTTCAAAGAAGCACTTACCTAAGAGATACCGTTCACTATTGACAAATATTCTTCTATTCATGATCAATTAACTTGATCATAGTAGAATTTTTATACCTATATATAATCCTTTACTTAAACACTTTTTTATGAAAGCCATTCTTTCTTTCTTGCTAACGCTATTCTTTTTTGGAAATGCGTTTAGCGGATTCTCTCATGGATCGGAAACTTTTATCACTAATTCCACCAATCCTCCAGTCTTTGTCTCTTCCAATACTCAAGGAGTAATTGGTGTTTATGAATTATCAGATTCAGAAATAGACATGACTAGTTTTATTAGTCAGGCTATGGATGGAGACGGAATTTATTACGATAATAATAACGATATAATCTATCAATTAAATCGTACTGATAATGTTATCAATGCTTATAGCGGTGTATGTGATAGCCTGGCAGCTGGATCTAGTCCGGTCCTTACGGCCACATCTACTTCTGACTTTGTAAATGGTCGGGAAATAGCTATTTCTGGAACCAAATTAATCGTTGCTCAAGATGGCAATGATGAAAATGGTGAGGTCAATAAATTTTTCATTTATAATATTACTCCTACAGATATTATTCTTGAAAAGTCATTTGAGGTAACCATAGATCTTTGGGGTTTTAGAATTCTAGAAAACACCATATTCGCAGTGGTAGATAATTCTAATCAAGTTGCGATTTTTAATGGTTTTTTAGATTTTGCGGATGGTAGTGTGGTCGATCCAACAAATGTTATAACCGTCGAAGGAATAACTAGAACGCACGGGATTACTTATATCCCAGCAGGTGATCGAATGATTTTGACTGATATCGGTGATGACGCTAATGATACGGATGGTGCCCTAGTTTACATTGATGGATTTTTCAATGCTATTGGTGGTGACTTCTTTATTGGTTTAGATGAGCAAATCAGAATTGAAGGACCTAATTCTACTTTAGGAAATCCAGTGGATGTTGTCTTTGAAATAGAAGAACAAAGAATTTTTGTAGCAGAAAATCTTAACGGAGGAGGTAAACTACTCGCATTCGATTTACCAAGTGATAATGGAGATGCAACTCCAATATATAGTGATGATTTCGCTGGAGCATCTGCGGTAACCTTTGTAGATGAAAACATTCCATTTGTCAGTCTCGTATCTCGATTTTATGCTTCTTCCAATACTTCTGGAAATATTGGAGCTTATGAAATTCTAGATAATGGAGTCCTTCAGTTTAGTACGTTTTCTTCTGGTGGTGAAGATGCAGATGGGATCTTTTATGATATTGAAAATGATGTACTATATCAATTAGATCGAACAAATAATGTAATCAATCTTTATGGTGAGGTCAGAGCTTCTCTTGATCAAAACAATACACCACCTCTAATTGCAACTTCTACTTCTGACTTTATTAATGGTCGAGAAATTATCGTTAACAATGGTCAATTAGTGGTAGCACAAGATGCCAGTGCAGATAATGGAATGCAAAATAGATTGGTTGTTTATGAGGTTACTCCTAATACCATCACCTTTGACCGTGCACATGATGTCGACATAAATCTATGGGGATTAACTACTTCCGATCAGGTGCTGTTTGCTGTAATTGACGAAACTAATCAAGTAGCCTTATTTGATGAATTTTTTAGTAAACCAGATGGTCCACTATCCCCTGACTTTTCTTTTTCAGTTGAAAATATGGTCAGAACACACGGAATTTTTTACGACTTCGTTGAAGATGTGATGTATATGACAGATGTTGGAGATCTAGCAGATGATGCTGATGGAGCAATTGTTATTATTCCTGATTTTATTCTTTCTGTAATTGATATTAATATCTCTACTAATGAACAAATTAGAATTGAAGGTGGTAATACTTTCCTAGGAAACCCTTATGATATTGGTTATGATCCATTACTCGAAATAATTTTTGTTGCAGAAAGATCCAATAATGGAGGAGCTATTCTTGGATTCGAAGTACCGGAAGAGAGTGGAGATCTTGTTCCAATTTACAATAGTGTATTCCCTGGTGCTAGCGCAATCGACGTCCCATACATTACTGAATTGGAGGTGGATTGTGATATTGTTTTAGGTGGTACCGTAGAACTTGCAAATGGTGGAACCGATACAACAATTGTGGTCGACGGCCAACCAGACTTAATTGTCTTTTCTACGGATGTAGTACTGGATGGATTTCTTTTTACCTATGTAGTAACCGATGAGCAAGGTGTTATTCTTGGGATTCCTCCAGGTAACACTGTTGATTTTGATCCTGCAGGAACGGGTACTTGTTTTGTATATGGTCTTTCCTATTCAGGAGAGTTGCTAATCGAAATAGGCGATTCCTTACTAGTAGAGGATGTAATTATCAGTACCGATTGCTTCGACCTTTCTTCTAATAATTTAACCGTGATTAGAATTGAA
>JALZUU010000090.1 GCA_023300665.1 Saprospiraceae bacterium
AGCGGTACCACCATCTACGGTAATTTGAACTGCACCGTTATCACCGCCGTTACAAGCTACGTTGGTAGCAGAAGCGGAAGCATTGATAGCAGCAGGTTCTGAGATGTTAGCACTATAAGTACCTTCGCAACCATTGTTATCAGTTACAGTAACTAGGTAATTACCAGGTGCTAAATTATTCAGGTCTTGAGTAGTTGCGCCATTACTCCAGTTGTAAGTGTAAGGAGCCGTACCACCATTAACTGTTAAGTCAATTTGTCCGTCGTCACTATCATTACAAGTAATATCATTTGTAGTAGTAGCAGAAAAGTCAAAACTTACATTGCTACATCCTAAAATATATCCTGCGTCTAAATCTATATAATTGTCACCAGCATTTAAAGTGATGATTTCTGTCATGGCATCATTGGTACCGGGCATTGGTTGAGCATCGCTGTCTTTTGTTTCATCTCCATTGTTTGGTGTGCTTAAGATAAAATCAGAACCGTTAGTGTTTGTGGTAGTTGGAAATTTAACCTTATAGCTTTCGGGAGTGAGCCCGTCGAAAATATATTGCCCGTTTTGATCAGTAGTTGTCTGACTAACCATGTTGCCATTTCCATCAAGTAGCATAACTACTACGTTGGAAATACCAGGTTCTCCAGCATCTTGAATTCCATTATTGTTGGTATCTGCCCATACAAAGTTTCCAAGTGCTGCAACGCCATCAATAGTGATATTAGAAATACATTGACAACCTTTGTTGTCGGTTACCGTAACTGTATAACCACCTGCTTCCAAATTGGTAGCTGTAGCATTGGTTTGACCATTGCTCCATAGATAAGTAAAAGGTGAATTGGTTCCGTTAGCAGAAGCGGTAGCAGTTGCATCGTTTACTAGAACAGAGGTTAAAGTCTGGCTTATTTCTGCCTGACATGTCAGGTCAGTAATTGCAGAAGAAAGCGTTACTTGATCAAGATTAATTACGCATTCAGAATTTCCCCATCGAGCCATTAAATCATAATTTCCTTCTGCTAAACCATCATAAGTTATAGAACCTTGATTGTCATTTACATTTGCTTCCCAAGTATTTCCTCCATCTAAACTAAAAGCTATTTGAGTTTGATTTGGACTATCTTCAAAAGTAAAGGTAATTGAACCGTCTGCTGAACCACAATTAACATCCGTAGATGTTACAGTAGCGATAGGACTACCTCCATTTCCAGCGATAACAACTGATTCTAGGTCTGTAGGACAATCTTCATCTCCCCATCGAACCATTAGCTCGTAAGTTCCAGCACTAAGACCATCATAAGTTACAGAACCTTGATTGTCGCTTACATTTGCTTCCCAAGTATTTCCTCCGTCTAAGCTGAATGCAATTTGAGTTCGGTTTTGGGTATCTGTGAAATTGAAAGTAATTTCTCCTGTGTTCTCGCATAGTAAATCCTGAGAAGATACTACTACAATTTCGTCTAAGATACAAGGATCAATCACTCCAGCACAAGTACAACCATCTGCTTGGATTACATCTGTAATTGTATTGCTATTTCCGTCATCGCAAGTAGTACCAGGAAGAATTGGGGTAAGTTTACCGAATGATTCAATACAATTGCCCCAAGTACCGTCTAACCATCCACCGAATCCAAAGTCTCCGGTACTTTCGTTATTGGCTCCAGCTCCGAAAATGGTACCAGCTCCTTTTTCAATTAAGGTAAATTCAACTCCCTCAATGGTAATGCTACCTTCAAAATTATTATAGAAATAATCTTCTGTCAAATGATCACTGTAACATTCATCGTTCCAGTGACTTCCAGTTGAACTATGCCCCGAGTATTCGATATTTACCATTCCAATTCTATTTCCATTCAAAACAGAACCAGAGAGTACAGCTGTACCATTTCCTCTTTCTTGAAAGATTAAGTCACTCCCTGCTTTCCATACTTCAAATTCGGTAGTAGGATTACAGTTTCTTCTAAAGAAAACCCCAGCTTCATCTGGGAAAGATCCACATTCTGGCTTAGAGTCAGATACTTGATACTTAACACAGATATTAGTATGTGGTAGAAGGCTGTTATTAATGATGTTAATGGTAATAGTTTCCGTATCACATACAGGACCTGAAGCATCATTTTCGTTAAACAAATTTGCTGTAATAGTATAAGTTCCAACGGCAGGTGTCCAGTAATGATCGTAAGGAACACCATTTTCTCTGTTTGTTGCACCATTTACATTAAACGTCAAACTCTCATGCGAACCAGTTGCTACTGCTTCGATGGTAGAGTTGGTTGGTAAATCACTAAAAAGATAATTACCTCCATCTTCTAATGTAATACTATTATTTTCATTAGAAATATTAAAGCGAATAATTTCACCAGTACAACTTTCTTCTGGCGTAAGCGATGAACCTGAGAGATTTATGTTCAAATCTCCTATTGTATTTTCAAGAATCGTCCCATTGTTGGGCTGACTTGTAAATTCAATATAATGCCATCCGCAAGCATTAAATCGACTATTGGATTCTGTTTGATTAGCTGCAGTTCCAAGTTGAAAAGCCGGTCCACGACGATAGATGTTTGCTACCGCACCTTGCATATCGCCTTCTCCGGTAAAAGTTCCAGTTGTCTCATCGTAAGTATACCAGTCTGATATATCTAAAGGCAAACAATCAGGAGCCTTTATGCTATCAGGATCTGCTATGAAATTTCTATTAACCAGACTAACGTCTATTCTCCACTTGATATTACTATCAGTATTGTTGACGGCTAGTCCGGTGATTCGAGCAGTTCCGTTATCATATTCAGTGAGTTGTCCATTTTGAATTTGATAGCGTTTTTCAGAGGTAGAATTTAGATCAGCTATGTAAAAAGAGTACGGCTCGTCGCGTGTACAGTGATCGGTTTGCTCAATTGTTCTAGTTTGTAGAACATTTTGACCAATTCCAAGTGTAGGTAAACTAAAAATAAAACTAATTAATAAAAAAAAGTGTGTAGTGTGTTTTAAAAAGTGTGTTGTCAGTTGTTTTGTGTCTCGAAAAGTTTGTTTGTTTGATTTCATAAGACATAATTTAGTGTAAAAAGTAAGCTTTGAAAATATGTGAGGAATGAAAAAAAAATGATTAAGCTCAGTAGAATACAGTAAAGGGGATTTATCTGACGGGGAGACAGTATGGGGAGATGTCTTACTAATTGCAAAAATCAGACCGTCTGTAAAAATGTCACAAAAGCAGTGTTTATTGTTTTAATTTTTAAAATATATATGATGTACCTTGGTGTTAAAAGTATTTACATTAAAAATATAAATATTTTAATTTTTATTTTACGTTTAAATATGTCGTCACAGAAACTTACTGAAATAAACAAAAAAAGGTGTTTTATAAATTTTGTAAAAAAAAGATCAAATGTGACGCAAAAAAAAGCCGTCATAAAACAATTAAGTTTTATGACGACTAGCTAAAGCTTCAAAATAGTGACGATTAACCAGCTATTTTAAGGTTAAAAATTCTTTTAGAATATTTGAATATCGTTGTTAATATGTTGTTTTTGTTTTTCGATTATTTTAAAAAGTGGATCATTTGAAAACAGTTTAGCTTGTGCTTGATCAACGATCTCAGTTGCTTTTTTATAGTCTTTATTTATCTTGTATTCCATCGCAATAGCATAATAAACCAAGGCAATATTTTGTCTTAATTCTTCCGGATTGATTTTTTGTTTTAATAATGCTGATTCAATAGTCGCTAAGTTTCCAGAAACGGTTATACCAGACTGGAGTGTGTATATAAGGTTATTAACTAGGGAGCCTGTTTCCCATTTACCAACTAATTGGTCTCCATTTTTGAATTCAAATCTAGCTGATTTAGCAGGTTTTCCTTTTTTCCAATGGGTAGTCATTAAGTCTTCTGTAGGAAAAGCAACGGTTCCTTCTCCGTGACGTTTACCACTTCGAAAAGTAGTTAAATAACGGGTTCCGTCAGCTAGGGTATAGGTGCCATCACCGTCAGGTAACTCATCGATCCAGTCCCCACTATAAGAATCACCGCTAATAAAATGAATGGCTCCTTTTCCGTCCATTTTATCTTTAGAAAACATACCGAAGTATTCGTGGCCACAGGCAAACATAAATAGTCCTTGACCATGCATAAAACCATTTTTGAAGCTGCCTAAGTAAGAACTACCATCAGGAAAGGTCTGTTCTCCTTCTCCTTGTCGTAAGCCTTTGGCAAATTGGCCTTTATAAGTGCTACCATCTTTCCAATTCATGGTGCCTTTTCCATGTGGTTTACCATACATAAATTCGCCTTGATAGACGCTGCCATCAGGAAAATTTTGTTCTCCTTTGCAGTAAAGTACGTGCTTACCACAGTCAGACTTAAAAGTATTTAGCGTTGAAGAATGAGCCGAAAAGGCTAGCGTAGGGAGGAGCAAGATTAAAAGCAACAAGAGCTGTTGCCTGGAATTGTTCCCGTATGTCATGTCAGGTGAAGTTTTGGTGTGCATTTTTTCATTTTTTCTCAAAAGAAATATAAAAAAATGCGGTTAATAAAATTGTAAAAAAATTCGTAAGTGATCGTAAGATAAGTGAGTTTTAAAATAAAATCAATTTTTATAAAAATATATTTAAAATTTAAATATAAAAAAGGCCATATCTCAGAAAGATACAGCCATACCTATAAAAAACTGTTACTAAAAACTTCTTAGGAAATATTTTATAAAGACAACTAGGGATAATTCCCGAGGAAAATATATTTTTGATTTTTTTAATTGGATTTCGGTAGGAGGAGAAGGCCGAATTAATAGGAAAAGAAGGAGTGTAATTTTATTTACACCCTCATTAAAACAAAATGTGTACCAGTAATTTCGGGTTATCCCAGAATATGCTTAGCTTTGTATTCCGTAACAGTGAATCTCAAAAGTGCTGCCAAGAGCAATCTAATATGACAAAATATATCTTCGTTACGGGAGGCGTAACATCGTCCTTAGGAAAGGGAATAATTTCCGCATCTTTAGCCAAACTCCTTCAGGCTAGAGGCTTAAAAGTAACCATTCAAAAGTTTGATCCTTATTTAAATGTCGACCCCGGCACCTTAAATCCTTATGAGCATGGAGAGTGTTTCGTAACAGATGATGGGGCTGAAACTGATTTAGATCTTGGTCATTATGAACGATTTTTGAATATCCCTACTTCTCAAGCTAATAATGTTACCACAGGGCGAGTTTACCAAACGGTTATCAATAAAGAAAGAGAAGGTGCCTATTTAGGAAAAACAGTCCAGATTGTTCCACATATCACTAATGAAATCAAACGTCGAATGCTTCTTTTGGGAGGTAATAATGATTTTGATATTGTGATTACAGAACTGGGAGGTACCGTGGGAGATATTGAATCATTGCCATATCTAGAAGCGGTTCGTCAATTACGATGGGATCTAGGACGAGATAATTGTGTGGTTATTCACCTTACCTTAATACCTTACCTAAAAGCAGCCGGTGAGCTTAAAACCAAACCAACCCAGCATTCTGTCAAAGAATTACAGAAAAACGGTATTCAGGCTGATATTTTAGTTTGTAGAACGGAGCATGCAATCTCAAATGAAATTCGTCGAAAATTAGCCCTGTTTTGCAATGTAGATATTGGATCGGTCATTGAATCTAGAGACGCTGAAACTATTTATGATGTTCCACTGATGATGCTTAAAGAATCATTAGATACTACGGTTATGCTCAAGCTAAGGATAAAGGATCGAAGCGAGCCTGACTTACGGAAGTGGAAAGCATTTTTAGGTAAACTAAAAAATCCATTACATGAAGTTCGGATTGGATTGGTTGGAAAATACAATGAATTGCAAGATGCTTATAAATCGATTTACGAAGCCTTCATTCATGCGGGAGCAGTAAATGAATGTAAAGTGATCGTTGAGCCAATTCATTCTGAAAGTCTCGAAGGAGGAAAAAAAGAGGTGAAGGCGAAATTGAAAGAAATGGACGGTATATTAGTAGCACCTGGATTTGGAGAGCGTGGTATTGAAGGAAAATTAGAGGCGATCCGTTTTGTTCGAGAAAAAGAAATTCCTTTTTTCGGTATCTGCTTAGGAATGCAATGTGCCGTAGTGGAATATGCTAAGAATGTATTGAAATTGCCAGGGGCTGCTTCCTCAGAGGTAGATCCTTCTAGTAAAAATCCGGTTATTGATTTAATGAAGAACCAAAAAGACTTGACGCAGAAAGGAGGAACGATGAGATTAGGTGCATATGATTGTACCATTCATACAGGTAGTTTAGCAAATGCTGCTTATGGTTCTACTGAAATTAGTGAACGGCATCGCCATCGCTACGAGTTTAATGATAAATTTCGGAAACAATTTGAAGCGTCGGATCTCCGTCCAACGGGTTATAATCCAGAGACCAATCTTGTGGAGATTGTGGAGATGAAAAACCATCCGTGGTTTGTGGGGGTACAATTTCATCCTGAATTAAAGAGTACCGTTGAAAATCCGCATCCTCTTTTTGTAGCATTTGTAAAAGCGGCTATGCAAAAAAAATACAACCATAAAACGGTAGAGGACGTAGTAGTGGAGAGTTGAGATTATTCTAATATGAAAAAATTAACCTTAAGAGAACTCAATAGAGTGTCAGTCGAAGACTTTCAAGTCATGAGCAAATCACCAGTGGTGCTGGTGATGGATAATATTCGTTCGGCCCTCAATGTAGGATCTGCTTTTCGGACGGGAGATGCCTTTGCAGTAGAAAAAGTGGTGCTTTGTGGAATTACTGCTCAACCTCCGCATCGTGAGATTCTCAAAACAGCTATTGGAGCAACTGCCTCCGTGACTTGGGAATATCACGAAGATACCCTTGATGCGATTGAAAGATTAAGAAATGACGGGTATCAGATTGTTGCAGTAGAACAAGCGGTTGAAAGTAAATCTTTGGAGATATTTCCTTTTTCAGAAAAAGAGAAATATGCGCTTGTTTTTGGGAATGAGGTCACAGGTGTTGCACAACCGGTGATGGATGTAATAGATCATTGCATTGAGATTCCTCAATTCGGAACTAAACATTCGCTCAATATTTCTGTTTCTATTGGTGTTGTTCTTTGGGAATTTATTCGAAACTGTAAACCTGCCTAATGATTGAAGTTGATGAACAAATATCTCCTCGTCACCGTCTCCATTATCTTGGATTGATTTTCTTTACCATTATTGTTGGGTTATTTTCTCGTACAAAATACCTTCCTTTTCCAGATTTTATGTGGGTCGGAGATTTGTTTTATGGATTACTCCTATTTTTTATGCTTGGCTTTTTATATCCAAGTCGAAGTAAGTTAGCACTTGGATTGGCTGCTTTTACGATTTGTTGTCTGATTGAATTTAGCCAGCTATATCAAGCTGATTGGATTGTCTTAATCAGAGAGACTAAATTGGGATCCCTTATTTTAGGACATGGATTTTTGTGGAGCGATTTAGTAGCTTATGCAGGAGGTGTCCTTCTTGGAATTGCAATAGAGTGGGGGGATGGAAGGTGATGCTGTGAGTAGAGACCCTTAGAGAGACAATTCATGAATTGTCTTTACATGAATTGTCTCTGAGGGATCAATAATTTCTTTATTTCTTTTTTGGACTTCTATTTTTACCAGAGAATACGCTAACCAGTGGATTGATGGGATTGCCCATTGTACGTCGATAAGAAACGATTTGTCCAGTATGATAAATGGCGTCAGCAAGTGGTCCGTTCATAAGATTCCAGAAAGGCGCGCTACTCACTTTTTCTCCTCTTTTAAATTGTACTTGACAATCTTCTAGATTTAATTCTTTATTAGTTCGAAGTAGTTCGCTAGCTGCTTTTAGATTATTGAGTGTTTTAGTGCGGTAATCTGCGAAGGTCAGTTCAGGTGCATCGCTGCCGCCTCGTTCTGTTGGAATCTGAGCTACTACATTATATACAACCTCTGAAAGTCCATGGATATGTTTGATTAATGATTCGCAAGTTGCTCCCTCATTACCTGGGTCATATGCTAAATCTTCTGGGCGCAATCCTTCTGTTCCCCAATAATATCTATATCCCAATCCATCGATCATTCTCATTAAAACCGATTTTCCACTATAGTCTGGTGGTGTATGCTCAATTGAAACATACGGTAACGCAGATAAAGAATCCATCGTTAAGTCTTGTGCTTTTAAGATTGTTGAAAAGCAGATTAAGAGTGATAGGTAAAATAATTTTTTCATAAAATTGAACTTTTTAAATACAAAAGTAAGTCTTTTAAGAGGAAATAGAATTTTATTTTAATTGGTCATTAATTTATACAATAAAGACAGATAAAATCCGTTTCAATCGGGCAGTCTGACTTTTAAATGTCCGTTAATTGCTTAATTTGAAATTTATAATAAATAAGATTTTTTTCAAATCCGAACAAAATTTCGAATAGGAAGTGTTTATGCATTCTTTGTTTTTATTATAATTGAAAGACTGTATTTTTATTTTAAATTATCCCCTTCTGAGCATAGTTTCCTAAACTAACGTCCATTTTTGGATTTAGATTTCCTAGAATTATTTTTATCTTTGTCTTGCTCCCCAAGCAAATAATTATTTTGAACAACTAACTCAGCTTAAAACGATGTATAATTCAACAAAACTATTTACCTTATTATTGTTTGTTTTCTTTTCTTCTAATATTTCTGCACAATCTATCGCCTCTATTGGTAAAGTAGAAATGGATTTTATCACGCTAGATGAGCGCGAAAGTGATTGGTCTTTTTATTCTGATGACGAGAGCAAAACCTATTATATTGATTTTGAAAAGCTAAGTTTTAACCTGAGTGAGATTGTAGTTAAAGATCAGGAAGGTACCATCGTAATGAAAGAGGATGTATTAGACTTACCTGTAAATACTATTTTTGAATTAGACTTTAGTGAATTCGAGACTGGTAAATATCTTATCGAACTTCGTTCCTTCAAAGGAATGCTCAAAAAAGAAATTTCTTTATAAATAGATGGTCTCCATCTATAATTGTTTTTTAACAAACATCCATTCACCTAATGGTTGGGCTAATACGCCTGCAATAAAAACCCAATTACAAAACCAGTCCCACCAAACGATTCCTGCTAATCCTTGACCGGCGACTAAATTCATTACACCTCCTGCTAGCATCACATATTGCCAACGACGTAGATAAGCGCTTACGCGACGACTGCTTTGATAAGTAGAGCGCATACCTGCTTTCCAAAAGGGAACCACCAGAAATACTTCTCCTAGTTTATGCAGCATTACCCAGTAGCCATATGGTTCTGAATAATCCATGCTAAATAAAATTCTAATGATTGAAAGCGTAAAGATAATTCCAGTTATCCAAGCTATCTTTTTCCATAAATAATATGGTTTCGGTTTATCCCACATATTGAGCGGTCCGTTCTTCTATTTTGTTAACTAATTCTGCGACGGCTCCACTTTCGTTTTTCCACCAGTCGGCAGACCAAACATACACATATTCTAGCCCATAAAAGGTTAATAATGATCGATATTTTCTTTCCCAATTAAGTGCTAGTGCTCCTCGACGATCTCCAATTCCATCTAAAATAATAGCAATCGGAGCTGCATCTGCATCGTTAGGTTTGATTAATAGTGGGACGTACAACTCATTTACCCAAGCATGTCGAATTAATTGAGTTGGATTAATATGATTAGAAAGACTTTCTATTATTTCATCAATAAAATAATCACACTGTGCATTTCGACGATATTTTTTCTTTACGATTCCTTGTTTAGGATCAATCGTACCATAAGAAACTACTTGGTCAGAATGAATAAAGAATATTTTCCGTTTGACTCTAGCTAGGTGATTTTGTAGTGTTATCGCATTCGCTTGTTCAGATGATTCATTTTGTATATAAATTAAGCAATCCGCTGTACTACCTTCGTTGTTTTCAGGTTTATAAATTTTTATTCCATTGGGAAATAATTTTTGGAGTTGATTTGCCATCGGGGTATGACCAATTCGCTTATGGTACAATCGATAGAATAAGAAATTTCTTAAATCTTCGTCCTCTACGATTATTTGTATTTCTGGAAACTGGTAATTTTTATTGACAGGTTCAACCTCTTTTAAAATATTTTCCAGCACCTCTCCATAGTGCATTCTTATATTTTGCGCAGACCGATAAGAGAGGTCAAGTGGGACATTTACAATAGCGTTTTTATCTTTTGTTTTGTTGTAAAAATGGATATCTCGAATAGACTTAAAACCTTGATAATAAAGATTTGTAATTGCTGCTGGTCCAGGACGGTGATGGTAAAGTAAATTAACTTCTTGTGTATCCTGATCAATCAAAGCATCTAGTAAGGTATATTTTGTTGTTTGATAACCACTACGACTACTATTGAAACCGATTACTCTGGGAGCCATTTCTAATAATGGAAAATGACTGCTGAAAGTCAATTCATTGGTTTCGAAAATAAGGATGGCATCAAACATATTTTGAGCTGGATCAATCCATTCCATTGCTAGTTCTGGAGTGGTGATTATTACTGGGTTTTGCTCAATTATATCTCGTACATTCGTCGTATTTTTTTGTAAAAATTGGATGGCCGAAAAATCTTGATTTGCATTGGTGAAAAGATCTGTATTCAATCGAGGTGATCGAGTTTGTCTTGTTTTTTGTTTAGCAATAATTTGAGATGGAATTTCTTTTTCTAAACCATCAAGCGCCGTCAAAAATCTTTGATAATGTTGGTCGTCTTCAGGGATCGCTTCGTTATGATATTGTGATAAGAATTGGTGTAAATACCAGCTTTGAAAAGCAGCAACCCAATCGTTAGGTTTTACACTAGTTAAGGCTAATACCACCTTTTGTTCCGAAGGAGATAACTGTAACCAATACTTTTGCCAAGCATGGAAACTATCAAAGTCACGGAGATTAAAATTAATCTCATCTAGTTGATTAACAATCTTTTCTAGTTGACTTTGTTGGTCGCGAGTTGTGTGCGCAGTGGCAGTGATTTCTTTTTCAAATAATCTAGTTTGATTGGTTGATTTAATAAATGCTCTTAATTCATTTTCTAATTCTTTCACTATTGTTTCATACCCCATTTCTTCTATCTGGTGGGTACCACTTAAGGTGTCTAAGTTGTTTTGAATAAGCTGTGGGACTTCTTGTTGAAATTCCTGTAAAGCAGTTCTAAATGCTTGTACGGAGTTTTGTATTTCAGGTATTTTCTCTGATCCAGTATAGGTCGGAAATTCATAATTGAAAAAGTGGTTTTCCGCAAATCTATCTCGCATAGATTGGTAGTCTGAACGTACTCTTTTTTGTCTTCCTAAAATATCTTTTGAACTACTAGAAAAAATACTCTTAAGTTTAAGTTTTCCAGTTGAAATAAAACCAGTGTTGGTTCCTTTGGTTCCATGTTCACTATCCAAGTCACCAATTAATTCTAATAAATCATTACTGTTTTTTTGATACTCCTTCAAACCATCATTGTAGTAATGAGTAAGCTTCACCGTATAAGTGTGTAATTTATTGATATATTCTTGTTGTAAAGTACGCGCTTGCTCTTTGAGTTCTTTGACTGATTGTTCAATTCTATGAAGGCTTTGTTCTGGATTATATTCTAAAAATAGAATACTGTTTAACTTACTGAGCGGATGATCCGTGGTTCCGATATTTTCGAATAAGTCTACTCCTTGTGCTACTTTTTCTGAAAAAGAATTAAACACTTTATGGGACCATTGGTAATCACTAAAATTTAGATGACTATTTAATAAAGCGCTGGGCTCTTTTCCATTGGCTGCCAAAAATAAACCGACTACATTGGTCCAAGTATGGATACCGAAAATCGGTTTAGTGATACTATCATACTGATTGGCTAATGCGGTTTGATTTCGTAGTGCTTTTTGTAAATTAAGATTGTATTGTTCCCGATCATGCTTTGGTATTTCATTATCGGTAAATTCTTTTTGATTAGATGGATCAGGAAATAATTTTAAACAAAATTGGTCTAAAGAGCGAGACGCAAGATGCTGACAAATAGCACTGAGCGATGCTGGTTGTTGACTGATGATTAATAAATTCTTTTCATTAGACAAACAGTTGGCGGCTATGTTAGCGGCTGTTTGAAAAACACCTGTACCGGGTTCTCCATCTACGATTAGATTATTTGTTTGAAAATACTGCATCACGATCTCTTGCATCGGATCGGTAGGGAAGATGCCATAAGTATGAGCCCAAGATGGTGTTTCGACGGATTGCCAAGTATTATTTTTTGGATGGGAAGCACGGTGGAGTAATTGTTTTTGTTGAACACCAAAAAGATTTAGAACACCTGACCAGTGAATGCTACCTTTTGTATTTTCAATAGTAGTGGGAGTGGGCAAAAGGGTCGTGGTAGATCGTTCATCCGTCAAATCCAATTGGACAATTAATTCGTAACATAAATGGTAAATGGCTTCGCCGAGGTCTTTTTTCGTTGCTAGGCAGGCATCAAATTTATCCCTAAGATTTATATGGTAATTTTCTTCAAAAAAAGCCAACAATAAATCATTGGGTAAAACATCATCACGGCTAATTTTTAGATGCCATTTGTCTGCATAGTCGGGTTGATAATTAGCTCGCCAAATGAAGAGTGGGGCGGCTATATTAGTACGAGGATCTTGTTCTTCTGTTTTTATATAAAACATTGGAAAACCAATTCCTACTTCTTGATAATTAGCTTGCCCTGATTGTCGATAAGCATGATAAAACAAGTTATTTAAAGACTCTATTGATTCATCCTTAGCAATGAAAGAGATATTTGTTGCTTCGCTTTCCCAGATTCGGGATATGAGGGTAGTGGCAAACTGATTTTCTTTTCTAGAAATTTTCGTTAAGTCCATTCCTGGACTATGGAAGCCATTGATATAAGCAGTTTTGTGTAATTGCAAATATACCTCTGAGGATATCTGCTCAGTAGATGGTTGATCTTTCATAGTAGTTGTTTAATGTTTACGCTTACCAAAATTACAAATTAACCAGTAGAAGTTTGTATTTTCATCCAAAAAAGGAGAAGTTGACGAAAAAAAAATTGATCATTTTTTCTTTTTCTAACTTTTTTTATCAGAAATACCTGTAAATCAATTTAATATCATGATTTTATTTAAGCTATTATTTAAGGTAATTGGTCTATCAATTCTAATTGCTTGTATCGGTTGTAATTCAGGAACCACTAAATTATTACCTTATCAGTCTCAGCTTAATCAAACTTTTGACTTACGTTATGGAACTACGGTTGGACTACC
>JALZUU010000091.1 GCA_023300665.1 Saprospiraceae bacterium
AAATCGATGGATTATTTTATTCATTCTATTGATGGAACCATCAAACAGAAGGGTAGGCTTGAATCAAACCATGAAGATATTCTCAAACTTGATTTATCAGATATTCGAAATGGTATTTATATCATTTATATGAAGCCTGAGAATCGTCGAGCAGTTGCCCTCAAATTTGTGATCGCTAAGGATTATTAAACGCATGTTTATAACAACTTCAATAATTCGATGGGAATTTTATCATAAAAAATAGAAATGATAGATTTCCCATCGAATTTTTTCAAATTTATTCCTTTCTATTAATACTATAGAAGCTGAGGTAGAAAGGCAGTTCGTAGATAAAAGGAATAGTTTTTGGAATATACAAAGAGTAGCTAGTGGTTCGTCACTAAGATTACGAAAAGATAATACAGAAAAAAAATAAAATGTAAATCTAAATATAAAAACATATTTCATGTTTGATTGCATTTAAATTTGTATTAGGTTACTTTTGTAGCCGAATTAAAGAAATTTATACCACTCAATCAAATCAATCTATATAAGATTGATCAATACTTTTAAGTCCTTTCTCTCTCTCTCTCTAGGTATTCTCCCTGTAAAAACCTATTTTTTTACGATTTTAAATCAAAAAAAATGTTTCAATTTTTACTAAAACAAAAAGTTTTTAGTTTATTGCTATTCGCTTTTATTTTACTCTTATCAAATTCTAATTTAATAGGACAAACTCAAAGCTTTACCCCTGATCCAAATAAGATCTATTATTTGGATGTACCACAGCATGATTTAAGGTTAGCTGCTACGGGTCAAAGTGAAGATCCTTACACCACTTCAACCAATACGACTGGAGCCGATGTAGAATGGCGATTCGTAGCTAAAGGCAATGGATTTTGGCATCTACGAAGAGCAGCTGGTGGCGCACTTCCAGGATTGAGAACGGATAATACCGCCAACGCAGATATGCAAGCTACTAATAATGTAGGCGTATACACCTATTATAGATTTGATAACGGAAATACTCCAGGAACGCATTATCTCACCCTTCCAGACGGGCCTGCAAATTTCCAACGTTTACAAATGAATCCTCAGGGGGACATCCTTTTTACAACTACCGCATTTGGTGGTGGTTGGGTATCTTGGCTAATAACTGAAGTTAATAATAATACCCCTTCTGATTGCGACGTAGACCTTTCAACAGCAACCCCAGAATTAATTCTAAACCAAGGGACAACATTAGGAGTAATTGACGCAGCCAATGCTCAAATCACCATCAATGGGAATGGATGGAACGCTCTTAATAATCCACATACACTAAATCCTAATAGTGTTTTGGAATTTGAATTTGCTTCAACTCAACAAGGTGAAGAACATGCCATCGGATTTTCCAATACAATAAATTCTAGTAATGGGGTTACTGGTTCTCGATATAAATTATTCGGTACCCAAAATGTTCCAACGGCTCAGGCGAATCAAGATTTTAATTATACCGGCAATGGTAATTTTCAATCTTTTTCTATTCCCGTAGGACAATTGCTAACAGGTGATTTTCAATACATCGTTTTTGTTAATGATAATGATGCGAATCCGACACAAGGACATTCTTCCTTTAGAAACATTAGAATCGCTGATGCAGGTAGTGATTGTTTAGACGACAATGGATCTACCCCTACAAATCCTTCATCTATAAATTTTGCCTTTAATTTTGCGACCGAAAACACGGTAACTCCAAATGGATTTATCGAAGATATCGGAAGTCCTTATGGAGTAAAAGGAGGATTAACTTACGGCTGGAGATTAGTATCCAACAACGCGCCTACAAGTGTTGAAAATAGAGCAAGAAATAGAGCACCGGTAGTTGATGCAGATCCTATCAGAGAAACATTCATTCACATGAATCACAGTGGAACCGCTCCTGCAGCTAAATGGGAAATTGACATCCCGAACGGTACTTACCGGGTTGTGGTTCAAGTAGGAGATCCAGATGCAGAAACAACTGTTGGAACTCGACATTTAATTACCGCAGAAGGGGTAACTTTAATTGACTTTTCACCTGGAACTAGTTTTGGTACAAGGACAGCGGTAGCCGAAGTAACTGTGACAGATGGTGCATTTACTTTGGACGGAAGTGCAGGATTGAATGCTAAAATTAATTCGGTTGTTATCCAATCAGCAAATGGATTAAGGTTTCCTGCGGTTGTGGGTGCCGTTCCATTGGATGGGGCTACAGATGTAAGTCTTAATACAAGTATTTCGGCAAATTTTATATCTCAACCGAATACCAATAGTGCAGGACTAACAAGTTTAGATAACACCTCAATTAACAACAATACAGTAAAACTATTTAGATTAGATGGGGCAGTTGCAACGCCAGTTGCGATAACCGTCAATGGTACTGGTGGTGGTGATGCGATTAATATTTCTGTTGCTACTACTTTAGAAGCCAATACCCGATACCGTTACCAAATCAATGGCGTAACAGATTTGGCGGGGGCTACTATTTTTCCTTACACCGCAGAATTTGTTACCGGAGAAGAGACAATATCTACGGGGATGGGTGATTTAGAGGATGTTTCATTTAGTAACTTGGGAAGTGTAGCAAATGGACAATATGCTTCTTTGACAATGGGACCGGATGGAAAACTTTATGGATTAAATATTAGTGGAGAAATTGACCGATGGACGATTAATGCCAATGGTACTTTGAGTGGAAAAGAAACTTTGAATGGTTTAATAGATGCATTTGGAGCACAAAGGCTTTCTATAGGTTTGACTTTTGCACCCAATTCTACAGCAAGTAATTTAGTTGCGTATGTTACGCACTCCACCTTTGTATTCAATGAGGGACCTATTTATGATGGCAAATTGTCTCGCTTATCTGGGAATAACTTACAGAATGAAGAAACTATTCTAACGGGATTACCGCGTTCGATTAGAGACCACCTATCTAATAGTATCGTATTTGATCCTAATAATCCGAACGTGTTATACTTTAATCAAGGTAGTAACAGTGCAGGTGGTGCACCAGATGGTTCTTGGGGAAATCGTCCAGAAAGATTATTAACTGCGGCAACTTTGCGTTTGAATCTAAATTTATTACCGAATAATTTACCGTTAAATGTTCGAACTTCAGATAATGTAGGGGTCATCAATACAGCAAGTACTACCTCTTTAACGATGAGTGATGGTACTTATAATCCATACGCTAACAATGCGCCACTTACGATTTTTGCAAGTGGTCTTAGAAATCCTTACGATTTGGTATGGCATAGTAATGGACAATTATATGTTCCTACCAATGGTACCGCAGGAGGAAGTAATAGTCCTGGGTCTGCTCAAGGTACAAGACGACCTGATGGTTCTTTCTATAATGGGCCGAACATTCCTGCGGTCAATGGAAATAGCGCACAAGATGATTTTCTATTTAGAATAGACCCGAATGCTTCTGTAGGATATTATGGACATCCGAATCCATTACGAGGAGAATATGTATTGAATAGTGGTGCTGCCACTAGCACTACTTATCCAAATGGGGTAGTTGCGGATGCAAATTATAGAGGTTTTGCTTTTAATTTTGAATTGAATAAATCACCCAATGGTGTTATAGAATACAAATTTCCAGGAGCACTACAAGGTGCACTGATTGTTTGTCGATATAGCGGAGGAAGTGATTTAATTACGCTAATACCAGATGGACCAAATGGTGATATTGGTACTAGCTTAGTAGGCCTTACTGGTTTTTCAGGACTCAATGATCCATTAGATTTAGTAGAAGATACCAATACAGGAAATATCTATGTATCTGATTTTGCCACAAGTGAAATTATTTTATTAAGATTAGATAACCCCGGCGAAACTAGTAATTCTGGACTGTCAATAAATCCAGGACAGTTATTTTTTGACGGAAGTATTAATGAAAATGTTGCCAGTAAAAACATTACACTTACCAATTTGAATAATAATGCATTAACCATAAATACGCTAAACCTTACTGGAGCTAATGCGGCTAAATTTACGCTAAGTGGAACAACTGCACCAGTTACGATCCAAGCTGGAAATTCTATAACAGTTACCGTAGATTATATCACTGGTGCTACGGTAGGAGATTTTAACAGTGCACTTGCAATTGGTTTGTCAGATGGAACTACCGAAACGGTAAATCTCTTTGGTTCAACTACCAATCAAGGTAATAGTGGTATTACGGTTTCGTTTACTGCGCCAGAAAATAATGATGTTTATCTTCAAGGAGAAGCCTTTCAAGTAGATGTAGCAGCAACAGATAATAATGGCTCTATCAGTAATGTTAGATTGTTTTTAGATGGAACTTTAGTCAGACAAGAAAATTTCGCTCCGTATAATTGGGCGGAGCCTGGACAACCAGAAAATTTTAGTACACTTGCTCCTGGCTCTTATACCTTTACTGCGATTGCGACAGATAATCAAGGGAATACTGAGGAAGCCTCTATTAGTATTACTATTTTGGAGGTAGAATTAATGCCAGAAATTTTCGTAGAAAACATGCGAAAAGTACCAGGTACAGATGAAGCTTTTCCTTATAACGATAGAATTGTTTTTCATACACTTGGTCGTCTTCCAGGTGGTCGAACGGAACTATCTAGTAATGTGAGCACGGTACGAATCAATAATACGGGGGCGGGACCGCTGACGATTCAAAATATGACTATTTCCAATAATTTATTTGCTTTTAATGACTATACGCCAGGAGAAAGTTTTGTGCTTCAAGCTGGAGGATTTAGAGATGTAGAAGTTGAGTTTGCAGAAACTAGTGCAACTGGTGGACTTACAGGGGTGAGGTTAGCGGAGCTGAATGTTATCTCTAATGATCCGTCAGCTGCTGTAACCACCGTGGAATTAGCAGGCGGATACTCACCCATACCAGAAGGTAATGTAGAGTTGACTGCGCAACAAGTATTAGAGGTATTTGATTTTCAAATTCAGATGGAAGGTGTTTCTGGGTTGACGAATGCATTTCCAACGCCAACATCTATGGCTGCTGGTGAGCATGGAGATCAAATAGCCTCTCAATTATGGGAGCAAGCAGATATGAATGAGCCAGTCGTTATGTTTTTTAATAATGCCTTCAGAGGTCCTGGCGCTAGTCACGGTAGATTGATAAGAGAAGATGGAGCAATAGTGGATGATTTTAATTTAAATCTTACGGCTGATTGGATACAAAGCTTTTTTCCAAGAGCAACCACAGACATTCGTGCACCATTGCATTCTACCGTTGGGAACATTGAAGGGGAATTTGCTATTCAGATTAATAATAGAACTAGCCTTGGATTTGGAGATATCAATCCTGAGACAGGACTTCCGTCCTTATTGTCGCTTAAAGTATTTCCAATCATTGATAGAGATGGGAATGTCCGTCCTAATGAATATTATGCGATGATGGATTTCACCTCAACGCCTTGTGTATTTACAAATAATGGGACTTGTGATTTTAATGATAGTGGTATTTATTTGAGAAATATTCGACCAGTTGCTCCTGTTGGAACAAACGCTATGGCAGATTGCAATAACCCAACAAATATTGCGATAGGAAAAGCGACCAGTCAATCTTCGACCTTTGCTAATAATAATACTCAATTTGGTTCAGCCAATGCAGTTGATGGAAATAATAATGGAAACCATACAAATAATTCAATAACGCATACGGTCAACCAACAAAATGCCTGGTGGGAAATTGACCTTGGAATAGTTAGTGAATTATCCTCCGTCAAATTATGGAATCGTACCAATTGTTGTGCAGATAGATTGACAGATTTTCATGTGCTAGTTTCTGATGTACCTTTTACCTCAACTGCATTGAATACGACGATCAATCAAAATGGTGTTAGTGATTTTCATTTTCCTGGAACAGCAGGAAGAGAAACAGACATTAATTTGAATCGAACAGGTCGATATTTAAGAGTTCAACTTTCTGGAACAAATGCACTTCAATTGGCAGAAGTAGAAATCATGGGTTGTGGTTCAGCTCAAGCGACTATTTACCAACATTGTGATTTTACTGGAAATAGCGTTTCACTTGGTATTGGAGAGTATCCTAATATGCCTGGTATAGGATTTACCAACAATGATCTTTCCTCCTTACAAGTACCAGCAGGACTTCAAGTTACTTTATTTAATAACACTAATTTTGGAGGAAACTCAATTACACTTACAGCAGATGATAATTGCTTGGTGAACAATAGTTTTAATGATTTTACAGGTTCTCTAATTATTGAACCAATAGGAGCTGGAACAAGAGCAATTCAAAGTAGGCTTTATGTCACTTCTGCATTTGGTGAAAAAGCCAATTTGTTATGGCATTTTC
>JALZUU010000092.1 GCA_023300665.1 Saprospiraceae bacterium
AGCTATGATGCCGATAAATTTGTGAAGTATTGACAATCAATGACTTGTCCGCAACCATTGTGCCTGCCTGCCAGAGGCACGAAGGCAGGCTTCATTTTTAAACAGTTTCTTGGTTAGAATCTAGTTCAAAATAAAGCTTAAATATACCAATAAGACGGTAATTTTTCAGATAAAAAACTCGATCTAACATAGAAACCCGCGATTACCAGAAGCAATCGCGGGTTGTATTTGTTTATTTAAAGGAACCAAGCACCTTAAAAAGCTATACCCACTGAAGCCACGATTCTACCTGGACGATTATCAAAATTATATTGCGTCCCAAAAAAGTTAAAATGATCTCCAAAATTGGAAAAATTACCTTCATATTTTAGATCTAAAACAAACTTCCAAAAATCTAGTCCCAAACCAGCTTGATATCCATAAGTAAAGGTTTCAAACTTCTCTTCATATCCTTGAAAATCAGTTAGTTCTGAACTGCTGTTAATGTGAACATGTCCCACAGGACCGCCCTGTAGACGCAGCGGACCCATTTTAAAACCCAACATGAATGGAATATCGATATTATGATAGGTTTCATTAAAAACATTGGATACCAAATCACCAGCCCCGCCCGATTCTAGGTTGTAAGAGACCGAAGAACTATTAAAAAGGATTTCTGGTTGAATAAAGAATTTTTTACCTCCTGCCTGTAGAAAAACACCTAAATGATAGCCATAATCCGCCTCTCTGGTACTCAACGTAAATGCTTCCGCAGTTGCTTGATTGGTAATTAAAAAGCTGCCTGGTTTAAGGTCTGTAGACGATAATCCTCCTCGCACGCCAAATTTTACTTGAGCAGAGGTTGAACCTAAAAATAACAGTGAAATTAGAACAATTAATAGGTTTTTCATGTGGTAATATTTTACTTAATGTTTAAGAAAGAAGGTTTAATTAACTTCACTGTTTCATTCCAAAAAAATATAAGTGTTTTTGCCATTTGCTTGCTATTACAGTGGTTAGATGAAGCCAACAGCCCATTTGGTAGTTGGAATAACGCCTAGTATTTTGATATGTTGGATATAAAAGCAGATATTTGAGCGATTTAACAAAAAAATAAGTAATTATGACCATCCGGAAAGCGGAATACGTTGGAAGTTTTCCTTCCGTTAACAAGTGTCCAAAACATCAAAAGATCGAATATGCTTTTATCGGCCGATCTAATGTGGGGAAGTCTTCTTTAATTAATATGATTTCTGGTAGAAAATCATTAGCAAAGGTTTCTAATACTCCCGGAAAGACTCAAATGATTAATTTCTATGATATTAATGAAGAGTGGATTATTACGGATCTTCCTGGCTATGGTTACGCAAAATTATCTAAAAAACATCGAGACTCCCTAGAAACCATGATTCAAGGGTATTTACAGTATCGTGAAAATATGAGTTGTGCGTTTGTCTTGATCGATAGTTTTATTCCACCACAGGCCATTGATTTGGAGTTTATTAATTGGTTGGGAAGTGCACGGGTGCCATTTGTGATTGTCTTCACCAAACAAGATCGGATGATCTCTCAGAAGCGAATGATCAACGTAGAACTATTTAAAAATGAATTATTGAAAACCTGGAACGAGCTTCCACCGTTATTCCTTACAAGTAGTGCTAACAAAGAAGGCCGAGAAGAAATTTTAAATTATATTGAGGAAATTAATCCTTAGACAATATGGAACAACCAACCCAACCATTATCGCAAGTATTCCCAGAATTGGAAGATTGGCCAATCTATAAATTGTCCAAGGATCGAACGGATTTTGTTCAAGAAATTAATGATTTTACGACCAATCGACTGAAGCAAAAACCCAATCAGCAACTCAGTGATATTATCGCTCAAACGATCTATAAGGAACGAATTCGAATCAAAGAAGAACCTTGGAAAGTTGATCCGCCAAATGAAGATCAGTTTTGGAAAAAAATGCGGAAAAGATTAATCACTCGCTCTTTAGATAAAAATGAGGATGAAGCGAGAATGGTTAATGAAGCGATTTTGCACAAGATTGTTGGACGATATTCGGAAGAGATTGTAGGGACTTTTAAAATTCCAACCTTTAAGTTTGCAAGAAAATTTTTAACTGTATTTTTTAATCGCCTCCTAAACACCGCAGCCGGTCGAAATCTAGGACGATTTTGGGGTGCCAAACGAAAGGTTTCCGAAAGATTAAAGGTCTATGGTCAGGTTGAAACGATTCGGACATTGATGAAAAAAGGGACCGTAGTTTTAGTTCCTACCCACTTTTCTAATCTAGATTCTATCTTGATCGGTTATGCATTAGATACTGTAGTAGGCTTACCTTCCTTTTCTTATGGAGCAGGTTTAAATCTTTATAATACAGGTTATACCGCTTATTATATGAACCGTTTGGGAGCGTATCGAGTGGATCGACGAAAGAAAAATCCGATCTATTTAGAAACGCTAAAAGCGATGTCAAAGTTGTCCATTGAACGAGGAGTAAATAGTTTATTTTTTCCTGGAGGAACCCGTTCACGGAGTGGTGCCTTAGAAACCAAATTGAAGTTGGGATTATTAGGTACTGCGGTAGAAGCACAACGATCCATCTACGAAAAAGGTAAAGACGAAAAGGTGTTTATCGTTCCCCTAATTTTAGGATATCATTTCGTTTTAGAAGCAGATTATTTAATTGAACAACACCTTAAAAAAACGGGTAAGGAAAATTATTTAAAATTAAAAGATCAATCTTATAGTCGCTGGAAAGTTTTTAAATTTATTTGGAAGTTATTCAGCCAAAAATCAGATATCATTCTTTCTTTTGGAAAACCAATGGATGTCTTAGGTAACTTTGTAGATGCCGAAGGAGATAGCTTTGATCGTAAGAAAAATCCAGTAGAACTAAAAGATTATTTTATCAGTGATGGAAGAGTAAAAGCAGACCGACAAAGAGAAGGAGAGTATACCCGAATCTTAGCGGATCGAATTATTGATCGATACCATAAAGAAAATTTAGTAATTAGTAGTCATTTAATTGCTTTTGTTGTATTTACCATATTATTAAAAGAAAATCCTAAATTAGATCTTTACGGAATTTTACGATTACCCGTCAAAGAATATGAGTTTGAATATAAAACGGTTCGGTCAGCCCTAGAGAATGTACGAAACCATTTATTTAAAATGGAGGCAGATGGTAAGATTAAATTGACGGAGGTTGTTAGAGGAAATTTGGATGAATTAATTAAAGATGGCATCAGTAATTTGGGAATTTTTCATCCTCAAAAGCCACTGAGAATCAATGATTTAGGTCATTTAGAATCTGAAAATTTCCGAGTTTTATATTATTATCATAATCGTCTTTCTACCTATTCGCTGTCTAAATATGTGGAATGGGATCATTCAGTGGCAGCTTTTGCAAAATTGACAATTTGAGTGTATTAAAAAAATATTTTTTAGATGAGCAACAGATGTTATTGGCCACTGTGGTCAATGCAGCAATTATCTTTTTATTATACTTTCCAGAAATTTATGAGAACGCTTTTGTATTTTATCAAACCCTTGATTTTGTAGATCATCTTTATGTTTTGATTTTTGCTGTTGAAGCAATAGTCAAGATTAAGCATTATGGTTTTAAGCGATATTGTAAGAACCGTTGGAATTTTTTTGACTTTCTGATTGTCGTGGTAAGTTTACCCGGACTGTTTCATTATTTGGGGTATTCCAATGTCATGGATACTTCTATTTTTCAATTATTAAGACTTTTTAGATTAGCAAGACTCATTCGGTTTTTAAAATTTATTCCGAATGTAAAAATGATTATGGCTGGACTAAAACGAGCCATGCGAGCCTCCGTTTTCGTTTTAGTAGTCCTAGTTTTTCTCAATTTTATTCTCGCTTTATTCGCCTGTCATTTTTATGGAGAACTCGTCCCTGATTATTTTGGAAATCCAATGATCAGTAGCTACTATATTTTTCAAATGTTTACCGTAGAAGGTTGGAATGAAATTCCCATCGTAATCGCAGAAGCCGCAGAAAAAGCGGATCCAGATAATGCCTTATTTGTAATTGTGTGCGCTCGAATCTTCTTTATCTTTGTAGTCCTTACTGGAGGGATTTTTGGCATGTCCCTCGCCAATGCCATCTTCGTCGATGAGATGACCATGGACAATAATCGAAAGTTGGAGGCGAAAGTCGATCAAGTACAAAAACAATTGGCAGAACTGAAAAAGATGTTGGAGGATAAGTAAGTGAGTCCTTAAATCATAGTTTGGTAATTTTTTAATTTAGGTTTGATAGGCTAGAACTATCGCTAGTGAACCTGTTTGCTTCCCTTAATCGTGTTTTCTGTAAATAGCCAATGGCTAGGATTTTTAATTAACGAAAAAAACTTCTGCACTTTTTTATGAAATACTGCGACCGCTCTGCGCATGCGCTTCAACTTAATGAAATCATATTTAATTTTTCAAAATAGTTTATTCGATCTTTTCGACTATCAAAACAACA
>JALZUU010000093.1 GCA_023300665.1 Saprospiraceae bacterium
CATCAGGAGGACATACGGGAGCTTCACAGCATAGTAATGGCGAAGAATTTTACCATTACCATATTGTTAATGAATTCTTTACTGGATCTTTTATTCTTTTATTTGGTCAAGACCTTCAAGGCACCCCAAATACAATTCAGTAAATTGATCAGCTTTTAATAAGAATTGCCATACTACTGGACATTTGCGGGTTTGGTGCTACTCTCCGGCGGTACTGCCGGAGCTGGGAGGCAGAAAATGGAAGAAATGTCCAGTAGTATGAAGAATTGCTCCAAAAAAACGGAGTAGTTCTTATTAAGAAGTTGTTTAAATCAAGAAAATGAAAAAAAGCTTTATTCTTACGGCATTTATATTTCTCACCATTAGTTGTGCTCAACCAGAAAAAAAAGAAACTACTTCCTCATTAATCAAGGAAGTTCCTTCCTTGGTGGTACCAACAAATACCATAGATAAATCCAAACTTAATTTTGATAAAAGTATCTCCGTTTGGACACTAGAAGGTAAAGCATTTTCGGGATATGCAGTAAGCTATTTTCAAGATAGCACCATGATGGAAAAATTTGGAATTTTAGATGGAAAAAAGCAGAATGAAGCTAAAGATTGGTTTCCAGACGGACATCTCCAACATTTCAAGAATTATCATAAAGGAAAACTCCATGGAGAAAAAAAGACCTGGTCTTCTGAATCCAATCATGTTTTAATTGCTCATCTAAATTATCATTTAGGGAAAGCACACGGAGCGCAAAAAAAATGGTACTCATCTGGAGAACTCTTTAAAAAATTAAATTTATCGCTTGGAAAAGAAGAAGGCATTCAACAAGCATTTAGAAAAAACGGTACTTTATATGCAAATTATGAAGCACGGAACGGTAAAATTTATGGATTAAATAGAGCAGCACTTTGCTTTGGATTAGAAGACGAAAAAATAGCAAATGAAAAATAATATTATTTTATTATCAGTAATTACTTTGTTTAGTTACTGTAGCCAACCGACTCAAAGCAAAGGTAACATAGACACCCTTCCTTTTTATAAAGAAGCCACTTTTACACCATATTGGATCGATCCTGAAGATACATCTTTAGATAATTTCCATAAAATTTCTCCGTTCAAACTTTTAAACCAAGAAGGAGAAATCATTACCCAAGAAACCTTTAAAGGTAAAATATATGTAACCGACTTTTTCTTTACCATCTGTCCAGGAATTTGTCCTAAAATGATGAACAATATGATGGACTTACAAAAGGAATTTTTAGCCGATACAGCGATCCTATTATTATCACATTCTGTTACTCCTGAAAGAGATTCTGTCCCTGTTTTAAAACAATATGCAGAAAAAAAAGGTATCTTATCCAAGAAGTGGCATTTAGCTACGGGAACGCAAGAAGAAATTTACAAACTAGGAAGGAAGGATTATTTTGTGGAAGAAGATTTAGGTTTGGAGAAGGAAGTTGATGAATTTTTGCATACCGAAAATTTTGTATTGATCGACAAAAATAGTCACATCAGAGGAATCTATAACGGCCTTAGAAAGGCTTCGATTAGGCGATTAATTGAAGATATAAAAATACTAAAACAAGAAGGATAATTAGCAATTATTCTAATCATGTCGCTAAAACTCCAGTGGATAGCCCGTTTCAGGCATTCGCATGGTAAAAGGCAACAACTGCTTAATTAAAAAAACAGATGCTTCACTAATTAAAATGAAGCATCTGTTTTTTAAATAAATATAGGCGATAAATAAAACTTCTTACAACATACCACTTCGTTTTCCAATCATCTCTAATTCGACCACCTCCGCCCGGTAACAAGGCTTTAACACCGAAATATTATCTAATAAAATATTTCCGTTATAACTAAAATACAGTCCATCCATCGTTCGAGCTTCGATAATAATATAAGAAATATCTGCGGTCGGTTCTAATCTAAAAAAATAGCGTTTCCAAGCCGTATGTGAAATGGCTTTAGAATCTCCTAGAAGGACATCTTTCGAACAACTCTTCGTTCCACCCCAGATCTTAATTTTTATAGGCTTATTGTAATTTGCGTAGGTTTTAGAATGAGAAAGGTCGATCCCAAATTCATAGCAATCTCCTTTTTGGATGGGTTTAGAAAGCTTTTGACCTATAGACTCCCAACTTCCGTCTTGTCGGGTAATCAATCCCATATAGGTTTCCCCATCAGAAGGCTCATTATAAACCCCCCAAGATCCTGGCAAAATATCAGGTGTACTCCCTTGTTCACAGCCTTGCCAACCCATTGGTACAATCGCATCTTGTGGTTCTCCTTCAAAACTGCCGTTATTTAGGGTGATTTGCCCCATTAAAGCAGTCGTAAACGCCAAAAAAAACAGGGAAAGATAAATTGGAAGTTTAATCATTTGTAATGGTTCTATTAGATAAGCTGTTTAAAGAATACAAAATAACTGTTGACAAGTCATTGATTATCAGTATTTATCTGCGTTTCTTTTGAGAAACTTTAATCAGCTTCAGAGCAAAAGTAGTTTATTTTATCAAAATGGAGGTTCAATTTTGAAAGATATTCCAGTTCCCTTACCTGAACGCTAAATTCCACCTACTTATTTCTAAATTGCCCAATGAACGAAAAAGAGTAAGCGGTGTATAAAAAAGGAGATTTAGGAGTATTTAATCAACTTCTGACTGAAAAAATTGTAAATTTGCCGCAAAACCACCAAGCATGAGTAAAAAGAAAAAGGTTGTAACCACTAAAAAAACAGTAGCAGCTGCTCCAACAGTAGCCCGTCGTGCTGCTGCAGTATTGGAAAATAACGCTTCTACAGAGCTTATTTTCAATCGACAAAACTACATCCTTATGATGATTGGTGCAGTGTTGATCATCGTAGGCATGCTACTCATGACTGGTGGCGCCCAACCTGACCCCAATACTTGGGATCCAGATATCATTTATAGCAAAAGAATTACCCTTCTAGCACCAGTTGTTATCATCACTGGCCTTATTATTGAAATAGTTGCTATATTCAAAAGAAACTAGAGACTGTTTCTTCAAGTTTGTCTGCGCAAAAGCAATCTTTTACTTGCCCTGAAATATTTCAGAATATGCAAGCCGCAAAAAGCAAAATGACATACTAGTGGTACAGTTCCAGAAACTAATTCATTTTCATGGAAGAAATATTTCGCGCCATTGTCCTGGGCATCGTTCAGGGCTTAACAGAGTTTTTACCCGTCAGTAGTAGCGGTCATATCGAATTAGCTAAAGTTATTCTTGGCGATGATAGTGTTGCTAAAGAATCAATGCTGATGACCATCATGCTCCACGGGGCTACCGCTTTAAGCACCATCATCATTTTTAGAAATGAAATCAAGGAAATTTTTAAAGGGCTTTTCCAATTTAAACGGAACGAAGCCAGTGAATTTTCTGTAAAAATCATTCTTTCTATGATTCCTGCAGCGGTCGTAGGATTGCTTTTTGAAGAACAGATGGAAGCACTTTTTGAACGGCAGATTTT
>JALZUU010000094.1 GCA_023300665.1 Saprospiraceae bacterium
GCAAAACGGGTACTCAATGGAGTCAAAAAAAAATGCGGTAAAAAAGGAGTTGATTTAATTTATCAATGTTTTCTTTCTGAACAAACAGGTATCGAAATAAAGATTCACCACTTTGTCCGAACCGCTATGTCGGCCAATGAAAATGTCTTGGACAACTACCGTGATGATACGATTCTTCAATTACACCAGATCAAAAAAATGATTGGACGAGAAGTTCATCGAATGCATGCTTTTGTCCGATTTCAAGAAACCAAAGATGGGATGTTGGTCGCTTTAATCAATCCTGATTTTAATGTCTTGCCACTCTCCGGAAAACATTTTGTGGATCGCTACCCTGCTCTTCATTGGCTAATCTATGATACCAAACGTCACTATGGCTGGCATTACGATCAGCACAAAAGTCGATTTATCACTTTAACAGAAAAACAACATGAATATTTATCTGCTGATTTATTGACCAATACCGAAACCGATTATCAAGCCCTCTGGCAAACTTATTTTAAGAAAACAGATATTCCTGAACGAAGAAATATGAAACTTCATATGCAACATGTTCCAAAACGATATTGGAAATTTTTAGTAGAAAAATGGGAGCGGTAGAATTAGAAATATTGAATATCCAATATTGATGGAGAGAATATTGATGTTGCGTTTGGAGTTGAAGGTAGCGCTTAAAATTTTATCTATCCACACACGACATCTTCACAAAATCATCCTTTACTAAATAAAGAATTCCACCTTCTTCTGGACGTTTCATTTTTTGACAAAATTGATGAAGCATTCGTTTTCCAGTAGTCGGTGTGGTAAACAAAGGGGTACCCCATTCAGCAGTAGCTACCACATCTAGTTCCACGCGGTAATTAGGCAAGGTTTGGGACGATAAACGTCCGTGATTGGTGGGATGTTCACCGACGAGTAGTCGATCTTTTTCACCAAAATAAAGAACCATTTCTGGTTGAGATCCTGAGTACATTTTAAAAGAAAGTTGTTCTGGGGTAAAGTTTAAATAATTGAAGGCAGGAAGTATCCATATCATCGCTAAGACCAATATTCCAGCTGGAAATACGCGCAATAAGGTAAGATTTTTTTTCACTTTAACATCTTCGGTTTGATAGAACAAGAAGAAAACCAAAATGGGCATCACTAAATTCCAAGGCCAAACAACTCTATTCCAGTTATGACCCAAGGGACCTAATAATCCTAAAATGACCAGATGAAAGATTAGACTTCCTAAGACAAAAATATTCCTAGTAGGACGGAATAATAATCCTATCCCAATCAATACTTCTACCCCAGCTGCGCCATAGGCAAGCCCAGCAGAACTCGTCCATCCTAACGGTTCGATTAACCACGGAAAATTATCTTCTAGAAAATAAATATTAAATTTATGGAGGCCACTCCAAAAATAAACACCTGCTACCACTCCACGAATAGTTGACAAAACTATTTTATTAGAAATCTTGTTTTTCCAAAGAAATAAAAATAAAATGAGCCCATAAAAATAAAACCAAACTTGAAGCCGATGTATATTTCCAATGACGAGAAATAGTCCAGTTATTAAAAATAAAATTAGAAAGAGACGACGAGCAACAAATACTAGATTAGCAATTATTAGTATTAAAAATACAGGAAATAAAATCAAAGAAGTTCTTTCAAGCCATTGACCCTCTGTAAAGATCATCGGTAGATATGGTAAAACACCATTGGGTTTCCACCAAAGCGAAAAGGAAAGTAAGATCTGAAGTGTCAATCCAATTAGTAGGATTCGGAAAATCCAATCTAAACGATCGTTCGCAGAAAATGATTTATTATTCTTAAAAGAATGGAGAAGCGATTTTTTTTCGGTCATCGCTTAAGTAGTAGATTTTCTAAGGGTCCGAATTTTCAGGGTTTCGTAGGGAACTTCTTTGCTTTTTAGATTTCGGATAATAGTTTTTGCTTCAGACTTGGCTTCAGATTTATCTGGGTACATTAATTGGTAATACACTACATAATCAACGGATTCACCAAAACAACCTAACCATAAAATACTAGCAGTAAACCCCGAATTGGCTAGTCGTCGTAATCGGCTTTCTGCCTTAGACAAATCACGATAAACTCCATCTTGAACAAGATAAAGTGCTCCCTTAAAATTATAGAAACGTTCACAATCATAGCTGGTAGACACCCCACTTTTGGTAGCAACCATAATTTCTGTTTGAACCTGATGGCCAGTTTTAGGATTCGCATCAAGTTCTAAAAGATCATCTGGAGAATAAATAATACTGCTAGTAGCTGCTTCGTCGTTTTCCCAAATAGATTCTTCGAGGCTCAAATAATTTCCGGTGATAGAATCCCAATTAAGATGAACTTTATCCTCCATTAGATACCCCTTTTTCTCCTTCCGCACTTCTTTAGATTTGATTAATTGGTCTCGCTGATATCTATCCTCGTCAACATAAGCGATAGGACTGTCTCTCCATTCCGAATAGAATACGCCCATAATTGTGAAGATACTGACCAGCAAAATAAACATCTGATTGTAACAATCCGCTCTATATCGACTTAGCCCAACCGTTGTTCGAGCTTTGCTAAGACGACTGGTTTTATCACTAAACCATTTTTTAAATTGATTGGAAGGCGAATGCTTAACCATCGTCTTTTGATCTTCAAAAACAAGGTCTTTTCGATTTTCAATTACCGCATCTCGTGCAGGAGAAATGAGCAATTGAACAGCAAGATTAGCCTCTATCATTACGAGCCCAAAACCATTATCAACACATTGTTCTTTTAGTTCTACAAAGTCCTTATCAACATGAGAGTCAAAAACATCTTCTGCGATAGCAATCCATTGTTCGGTCGCATCGTATTGTTTAAATTGCTCAATGGCATAGATATATCGGTATCGACGCATCCAACCAAACAAGACTCGAAAAAGAAATAACCCTAGGCAAAATCCGCCAGTAATGAATAAAACCGTTGGAATTTCCCCAAATCGTTGAGCGAGATTATAGCCCTGATAATGATAATAAGCATACGTTCCAGCGATCACTAAAGAGGTAGAAGCCAAACTATCCCAATTAAGTACGCTATTTTGAATGGCATAGATTACTTCATCACGCGTTTTTTGAGAAGTAGATTCTACCGTAACAATAAAAGGTTCTCCTTCTTCTGTATCGAACGCCAAATAACCATCTGCAATCACTCCACAGGAAGTCTCAACCTCATAGCGAGATTCCATAATCATTTCACCTCGGGGGCGAAACTTATAATGGGACCGAATAAACGGTAACGCTGAATGGATAATTTCTTGCTCGGTTAACTGACTCAAAGTAAATTGGGAATCTGGTTTGTGGAGAAACGAATAG
>JALZUU010000095.1 GCA_023300665.1 Saprospiraceae bacterium
AATCAAACAATCAAACAATCAAACAATCAAACAATCAAACAATCAAAATCCCTTATCTTTGCCAGAAAAAAACATGGACGCCAAACTCAAAGCTTTCGGACGATTACTCACCATCATGGACGAACTCCGTGAGCAATGCCCGTGGGATAGAAAACAAACCTTTCAATCACTCCGAAATCTGACCATCGAAGAGACCTACGAACTCGCAGATGCCCTCCTTGACGAAGACCACGAAGAGATCAAAGAAGAGATTGGTGATATCCTGCTTCATATGGTATTTTATGCAAAAATCGGTGATGAAAAAGGGGCGTTTGATATTGCAGATGCACTGAATGGTGTTTGTGATAAACTGATCAAACGGCATCCACATATCTATGGTGACCTTAAAGTAGCGGACGAAGAAGAAGTCAAACGAAATTGGGAACGACTCAAATTAGCGGAAGGGAAAAAGTCAGTTTTGGCGGGTGTTCCAAATTCGCTACCCGCAATGGTCAAAGCTTATCGAATGCAAGAGAAGACGAAGCAGGTTGGATTCGAGTGGGAAAATAAGGATCAGGTTTGGGATAAAGTGGTCGAAGAAATGAATGAATTTAAAGAGACCCTCGATCAAGATTTATCGGACGAACGGAAGGAAGAGGAGTTCGGAGACATCTTATTTTCCTTGGTCAATTATGCGCGCTTTCAAGGCATCGATCCTGAGACGGCACTTGAGAGAATCAACCGAAAATTTAAAAAACGATTTGAATATATCGAGGAACATGCTGATCGAGATTTGACAGAAATGAGTTTGGAAGAAATGGATAAGTTATGGAATGAGGCGAAGGCGAAGTAGGGTAGGTGAAAGAAAAAACAGACGGTTCTAGAAAGTATCACCGTCTGTTTTAATAATTAAAAGAGAGAAAAAAACAGGTTGCCGTTTATTAAAATAATGGTATTATATAATTTATTTCAAAGCCCAAAGCAGACATATCGAAATCTGATTTTACAGCTCGATCTATATTGGGTATCGTTGTATCCAGTGCAGATTGATAAGCATATTTTTGGTCTTTTACGAATAAATTATTTTGGCGTATTAGAAATTCGAATCTACCTTTTTTTGCAGGAATTGTTAAACCAAATTCCCAGTTAATTCCCCAAGTGCGATTATAGGTTTCAATTTTTCTTACATAATCTCCACCTACAATGGCGTTTAACAAAATATCCAATAAAAGATCTCTAGTAGATAAGTTAAAATCATTATCAAAGACAGATTTTGAAGTAACCTGATAACTCTGTCGAGAAAGACCAAATCCAAAGAAAAGACCATTTTGAGGTCTATGATAAAGTCGAAGATTAAGTCCAAAAGTATTGCCGAGTACTAAATTAGCCTTTTCCATTCGGCCACCTTCTAACCTTATTAAGCTGGATGGCTCAAAAAGAATGCTGCTACTTTGTGGACTTAGAAAAAATAATTGGGTGCTTATATGTGGCATTATCCAATAACCACTAGCAAACGATATCCTCAGTTTTTTTTGAGTTATATTTAATCCTCCACCGATTTCAAACCGCTTTATTTTGTCTACCACTTGTGCTTGACTAAACTGGGGGAACAAAATTAGGCTGCACCAAATAAAAAAGATTTTTAAATTTTTCATTGTTATGAATTTTTTTGGTTATCGAATATGGTTACTGCTAACAACTTCTTACATCTTTTTAAGGGAAATTCCTTTCTAATTTTTCCCACGTTTGGTTCTTATTTTTTTTCTTTTCTCTCCAAAGTTTACCGGTGAGAAGGATAAGTAAAAAGATTAATCCTCCAAAACCACCTATTGCTACGAATGCTGCCATACCGTTATTCCCAGCACAGCTAAAATTACAGGATGCAATTGCAACTAGAAATCCGAGTCCTATTGCTGCTCCAAATAACAACAGGGTCAGCAAGATTCTGACTAACACAGTTCCTTTCTTATTTTTTTGTTTTTTGAACGCTTTTTTAAGCGCGCGTAATTCTTTTCGAATTTGTTTTTTGAATTGCCTTTTTGAAGATTTTTTCTGCTTGTGGACAATAAAGGTCGCCGTCGGAGAACTGTTGGTCACTGTTCCGATATTTTTTATCAACCAATTATTGCTGCCGACACTGATCATTAAAAAACTAAAAAAGACTAAACTAAAGTCAAAGGTTTTTTGAGAACGATAACTGTGTTTGAATGGTCCCGTTTTTTGTCCTCTTTCTGGATAGAAAATAATTAGTAAAGCGAAACTAGTCATCAATAAAAATAGCGTATAGCTACCGTGTTGCCAGTCATTAAAAAATAAAAATAACCCTGCGAATAGACCATTGGCAATGATCAATAAATGACTAATGGTAATGATTAGGCGAGCGAAACCTGGATGACGCTGGGCCCACTTAGAAAATTTTTTCATGATGTGTAGGTTAATTGAAAAATGTTTTAGCTTGAAAAAAACAAACATTAAGTAGTGGTTCTATTCATTTTTTTTGTTTTTAAGTTTTTAATTTGGATTCTTTTTCCAAATCAAATAAATGGATAAGGCTAGCAGTATAACTATTCCTATTATGCCACCATATAATACCATCGTGGCCGCACCTGAATTTCCAGAGCAACTAAGATTGCAGGCTAAAAGTCCAATTAATCCTGCCAACGATGATGCTGCCCAAAACAGGAGGAATGATAGCAGGATTTTATTTTTGTCTGTCCCTTTTTTGTTTTTCCTTTTTTTAAACTTCTTTTTAAGCGCGCGCAATTCTTTTCGGACTTGTTTTTTGACTTGTTTTTTAGAAGGTTTTTTCTGTTTATGAACAATGAAGGTTGCAGCTGGAGTGCTGGTTATCTCAGTAGCCATATTTTGAGATAACCAATTATTACTACCCACACTGATCATTAAAAAACTGAAGAGGACCAATCCAAAATCATGCGTTTTTTGAGAACGATAACTGTATTTAAAGAGTCCTGTTTTTTGTCCTCTTTTTGGATAGAAAATAAATAACAAAGAAAAACTAAACATCAACAAGCACATCGTATAACGAGCGTGTTGCCAATCATTTAGAAATAAAAATAACCCTGCGAGTAGACCATTGGCAATAATCAATAAATGACTAATGGTAATGATAAGGCGAGCGAGGGCAGGGTGGTGCTGAGCCCACTTAGAAATTTTTTTCATGATGCGTAGGTTGGTGGATAAAAGGATTTAACTTAGAAGCTGTTTGAGAATGTTTACAAAAGGTTAGGATAAGTGCCTGCCTGCCAGAGGTACGAAGGCAGGCTTCATTTTTAAACAGCTTCTTAACCTTGTGGGGCAATGTAGTAGCTGGTGATGCACTGATTTTAATAATTTCATTTTTTAGTTTTTTAGTGTGTTAATTGAAAAGCTTTATATTTTTTGTTGTTTTTAAACAGATTTTTTACAGCGGTAAAGCTAGCTTAGTCTCCACCCTCATTTATTCCATATTTTAAAAAACCGAAATATATTTTTTACAGATTTTGAGACGAATTGATAAAAGGAGGCAATTCTGTTACAATATTTGCAACAAATCCCGTAATTTGGCCTAAACTAAAACACTTCTAGAAAATAGCGATGGCGGAAAACAACTTACAAATCAAGCTCTTTCAGCAACTAAAAGACCAACTACCTCCTCACGAAAAACTAGTCTATGTCGTGATGGAACAACTAAACCTAACTAGAAGTCAGGCCTACCGCCGTATCAATGGAACTGTACCCGTATCCTTGGATGAGTTGAAAGTACTGTCAGAGATGTTCAGTATTTCAATAGATGACTTATTATCAGAACCTACCAGTGGACAAATTAAGTTTAGTGCAGCCTTGCGGATGAATAACTCCTACTTAGGGTTTTTGGAGCAGCTAGAACAAACGATTTCTTTCGT
>JALZUU010000096.1 GCA_023300665.1 Saprospiraceae bacterium
ACTTTGATGATTGGTTTATCCTCAATTAACACTAATTTTCCACCTTCTACCTTAAAGTCTTTAAATATATTGGCTAGGCTGATACTATTTATCGAAATATCGTAATAAAAATCGAGTCTATTCTTATAATTTAAATGACTGACCAAAACATCGGTTCCTTCCTCAAAATCAATTTTATTATTCTTTAATTTTCGACCCAATGCTTCTTTACCAAAGGTTGCCTGTTCTTTTCGCTCTTCTCGTAATGCTGCTCGGATTTTCCCACGTGCTTTCCCCGTCACCGTCATCTTTAACCAACTCTTAGTAGGCTTCTGATTTTTAGAAGTAGTAATCCAAATTTGATCCCCATTATTAAGCTCATACCCCATCGGCACCAACTTATTATTCACTTTAATTGCACTGGCATGATAACCAACATCAGAGTGTATACTAAAAGCAAAATCCAAGGCTGTCGCTCCTTTCGGAAGGATAATTAAATCTCCATTCGGCGTATAAACATACACTTCTTCGTTGTATAAAGAAGTTTTAAAATCATTGACAAACTCAATTGCATCACCATCTTGGCTTTCTAAAGTTTCACGAACCGTATCGAGCCATTGTTCATATACATTTTCTTTTTGAGAAGTAACGCCTTTATATTTCCAGTGTGCAGCAAATCCACGTTCAGCAATTTCATCCATTCGCTCGGTACGAATTTGTACTTCCACAAATCGACCTTGTGGTCCAACTACCGTCGTATGCAATGATTCATAGCCATTGGCTTTTGGTGTGGTCACCCAATCCTTTAATCTTTCGGGAATCGGTTTATAAAAATCCGTCACCATGGAATAGACTTGCCAACAGACTTGTTTTTCTAATTTAGGTAAAACCGAAACGATTACCCGTACTGCAAAGAGATCATAGATTTCTTCAAAAGGTACTTTTTTCTTTTTTATCTTATTATAAATAGAATAAATAGATTTTGGTCGGCCTAAAATTCGATAGTCAATCCCAATGCTGTTGAGGCTTTTGCGTAGCGGTCTGATAAACTGATTGATATACTCATTACGATCTTTCTCAGAATCTTCCAGCTTTTGGGAAAGTTCCACATATACATCCGCATCCGTGACCTTCATACATAAGTCCTGAAATTCAGTCTTAATATTATATAATCCTAGTCGGTGCGCTAAAGGTGCATAGATAAAACTGGTTTCTGCTGCAATTTTGAGTTGTTTATGCTGTGGCATAGAACCTAAGGTCCGCATATTATGCAATCGATCCGCCATTTTGATCAAAACCACTCGAATATCTACCAACAGTGTTTTGATAACTTTCTTAAAATTTTCTGCTTGTGGGCTAGGAACATTATATAAACCATCTAACTTGGTCAACCCATTAACGATAATCCCTATTTTTTCACCAAATTTCGAATTAATCTCTTCTTGCGATACCTCGGTGTCCTCTACTACATCATGTAATAAGGCACTAATAATAGCTGTTGGTCCTAAGCCAATTTCAGCAGCACAGATTCTAGCTACCTCTATTGGATGTAGAATATAAGGTTCTCCCGATTTACGCCGTTGTTTGATATGTGCCTTGACCGCCAATAGGTAAGCCTCATGAATATTTTCACGGTCTGTCTCATCAATTTCTACCTTGATAGAATCAAGTAAAAGTTGGTAAGCTTCAATGATTTCACGTTGTTCGTGTTCTGGATATATAAGTACTTCTTGCATAATTATGCATGAAAATACCATTTCCAATAGAAAAAGTCAAAAAGAGGATTTAAAATAAGAGAAAAAGCGTTATCTTTGCATCGCTTTTCATCCAAATGATAAATGTATTGAGTATTTTTGCGTTATCATTTCTACAAAAAGTACCATCAAAAATGACTGAGGGCCATCCGTTAGTCATTCTAGATAACACGCGGGTGTGATGAAATTGGTAGACATGCCAGATTTAGGTTCTGGTGCTTCACGGCGTGGGGGTTCGAGTCCCTCCACCCGCACACAAAAACAAATAAATGGGATGGAGTTGTCGACTTAGATGCTCCATCTTTTTTATTTTCCAAACACTCATAATAGTTTTAAAAGTTGTTTAAAAAGGAAAGGACAAAGTAACAACGAATCTACAGATTCCTTCGCTTTACTTTTCTAAACAACTTACTCTTAGTTATTAAAAATTCAAAAAAACAAACTATGGCTCAAGTTGTCAAAACCGATCATGACAATTTAAATGCGACCCTTACAGTTACCATTACCCCGGATGACTATCTTCCAAAAGTAAATTCGGAACTGCAAAAGTATCGTAAGAATGCGCAATTGAAAGGTTTCCGAAAAGGAAAGACCCCGCTCAACTTTATCCGTAAAATGCACGGAAAGGCAATCTTGGTAGATAGCATCAACGAGATTTTGCAAAATAAAATGCACAAATATCTAACGGAGGAAAAATTCAATATTATTGGTCAACCTTTATCTGCAGAGGATCAAAAAGAATTGGATTTTAACCTTTCAGAAAAGAAAGATTATGTATTTTCTTTTGACATCGGAATGGCTCCAGAAATCACTACAAATGGTTTAGATAAAAAAGCTAAGTACGATTTTATGGAAGTAAAAATTCCAGATGAAAAAATCAACGAAACTATTGCAGATCTACGCCAGCGAGCAGGAGAATCTGCTAGTGTAGATGATGCTGTAAAATCTAAAGATATTATTGCCATCAATGCCGAAGAATTAGACGGTGATCAAGTAAAAAAAGAAGGCTGGGCTTGTACTTTCAATGTACTAGTAGATGACATCACGGATACATACCGAGATGAATTTATGGGTAAAAAGAAAGAAGATAAAGTTCGCTTTGATATTTATGATCTTGAGGCAAATAAAGATGAGGCGTTTGTAAATAAGTATTTATTACAGATTCAGGAAAATGATGAAAATCCTCAAGTAGGTAGAACGTTTGAAGGAACCATCGCAGATGTTTCTCGTAAGCAGGAAGCTGAAATGAATCAAGAATTTTTCGATAAAGTTTTTGGAGAAGGAAAAATCAAATCAGAGGAAGAAGCAAAAACTTTTATTGCGGAGCAAATGGGTAAACAATTTGAAGCGCAAACGAACGGTTTATTATTCCGAGAGATTCAAGAAAAATTGATTGAGCAAAACAAAGTAGAACTTCCAGATGCTTTTTTACGCAGATTGATCAAAAATAATAATCCAGACGTAAATACAGATGATCTAGAAAAAGATTTTGCCAAAGTAAAAGATAATTTACGTTGGAATCTGATCAAGGGAGAAATTCAAAAGAAATTCGAAATTGAGGTAACAGAAGAGCGGTTATTAGAAGCATTTAAAGACAGAGTAAGAGGTTATTTTGGTGGATATGGAGACGAATTAATCATCCTTAATACCGCTAATCGACTCATGGAAGATAAGCAACAGGTAAATCAGATGTACGAAGAATTAATTTCTGAACGTGTTTTTGAATCAATTAAGCAAGAAGTTACGTTGAATATTAAGTCTGTAACAGAGGAAGAACTGAAAGAAAAAGTACAAGAAGTAGAAAAACTCCTTGCTGGACCGGATGCAAATCCAACCATCGAAGAAGCAGAGGTTGAAGAAACCGTTGATGTAACTGCTGAAAATGAATAATTCACAATGAACCCTCTTAGGGGTTTATTTGTATTAATAGTATTGATGGTGCGAATTGAGGAAAATCTTCAATTCGCACATTTGTTTAAACACTAAAAAAACTGATCAATGTTCCACCAAGATGAATTTAAGAAATACGCTACTAAGCATTTAAACATGAGTAGTATGCATTTGGAAAAGTACATGAAAACTTCCGCCCCAAACATTCACGCATTTACGCCTCAGGTTATAGAGGAACGCCAAATGAATGTGGTAGGAATGGATGTATTCTCTCGTTTGATGATGGACCGAATTATCTTTATGGGTGTTCCTGTAAATGATTATGTCGCGAACGTAATTCAAGCACAATTACTTTTCTTAGAATCCACAGACCCTAAGCGTGATATCCAAATGTTTATCAATAGCCCAGGTGGTTCTGTAATTGCTGGTCTCGGTATCTATGATACCATGCAGTATGTTTCTCCTGATGTAGGAACCATCTGTACAGGATTAGCCGCTTCTATGGGAGCAGTACTACTTGCTGCTGGTACCAAAGGAAAACGTACTTGTCTATACCATAGCCGCGTGATGATTCACCAGCCAATGGGTGGTATGCAAGGACAAGTAACTGAAATGGAAATTAGTTACCGATTAATTAAAGATCTACAAAAGCAGTTGTATGATATTCTTGCACACCACACAGGACAAGATTATGATACCATCTCAGCAGATAGTGATCGTGATAACTGGAAAACAGCAGAAGAAGCGAAAATTTACGGTTTGATTGACGAAGTACTGGATCGTAATAATCCACGGAAAGAGGAAAAACCTGCATAATATTTAGATAATTGTCCTTCTTAGGCAAGCGCCGTTTTGGGAAATCAGCTAGTTTGGTTACTTTTGTAGACTATGTGATTCCTAAAACGGCTTTTTTTATAAAAAAACCAAACACAATGATGATTTAGCTTAACAATTTCTGTTAAAACCCGTTTAATCTTTAAAATTGTGTGAAATTCAAAAAGCAGCTGAGAACTAGAGAAGATTTTATCAGTTCGTAGGTAATTTTGGAATTTCCAACCAATTTCTATAACTAAGTTTACTTAAACCAAATAGTGATGCGAAGAAGTAAGAATAATTATCGATGTTCTTTTTGTGGCAGAGACAAAGCTGAAGCCCTAATTTTAATTGCAGGAATTGATGGGCATATCTGTGAAGTTTGTGTAGAACAAGCAGACGAAATCATCCAAGAAGAACTTTATTCTGGTAAAAAAGAAGAACAATCCAAGTCTGATTTTGCCATACCTGACACTATTACTCCAATGGAACTTAAAGGCCACTTGGATGAATATGTTATTGGTCAAGATGAGGCTAAAAAATATCTATGTGTTGCCGTTTATAACCATTATAAGCGACTACGACAGACTCGTACAGACGATGTAGAAATTGAAAAATCTAATATTTTATTTGTTGGTCGAACAGGAACTGGAAAAACGCTCTTAGCAAAGACCGTTGCTCGTTTCTTAAATGTTCCTTTTGCAGTGGTAGATGCGACTGTTTTTACAGAAGCTGGATATGTAGGTGAAGATGTAGAAAGTATCTTAAGCAGACTATTACAAGTTTGTGATTATAATGTAGAAGCTGCTCAAAAAGGCATCGTTTATATTGATGAAATTGACAAGATTGCTCGTAAGATGGATAATCCTTCTATCACCCGAGACGTTTCTGGTGAAGGTGTTCAACAGGCGATGCTAAAGATGTTAGAGGGCACCGAAGTAAACGTTCCACCACAAGGAGGACGTAAGCATCCTGAACAAAAAATGGTAAAGATTAATACTGAAAATATTCTCTTTATTTGTGGTGGTGCTTTTGATGGTATTGAAAAAAATATCGCTAAAAGAGTAAACACGCAAGTGATTGGTTTCAATAATGATACAGAAGAAAAGATTGACCGAGAACATTTGTTACAATACATCAGTCACCAAGATTTGAAGGCTTATGGTTTGATTCCTGAATTAATCGGGCGTCTACCTGTTTTGACTTATCTAGAACCATTAGACAAGGAAGCATTAGCTAGAATCTTGACTGAACCTAAAAATTCTCTACTTCGTCAGTATCAGAAGTTATTTGAACTAGAAGGTATCAAACTTACTTTCTCTAAATCTGCCATTGACTATGTAGCAGGAAAAGCGCTTGAATACAAATTGGGTGCGCTCTCTTGATAGACTAGTTCTACCGGTCGGCGGGCACTGGTATAGGCCGCTCCTCGGCCACGTTTCCCCTCTTGATTCACGCCATTGTGCTCTGT
>JALZUU010000097.1 GCA_023300665.1 Saprospiraceae bacterium
TTCAATATTCAATATTGGATATCCAATGTTGAATATTGAAGGAATCCTTTAAGAAATTTTATCTTCTTCTTTTGACTTTAGGTCTTTGCTTACTTTATCTGTTTTGCTAGATTTTGTTTCTCGAATGCTTTTGATTTTTCCAATAGATTTATCAATTAAATAAGAGTTACGATCTGGAGCATTTCGTACTACTAATTCTGCCAGAAAGCCCGCTAAAAATAATTGGGTTCCAATCACCATTGTGGTCAAGGCAACATAAAACCATGAAATTAACGCAATATTCTTTGCCGGTAATCCTTGGGCCAGAAAGTATAATTTATTGATACCTAACCAAAAAAACATTACTAGCCCAATCATAAACATAAACGTACCAATGACGCCCATAAAATGCATGGGTCGCTTCCCAAATTTTCCAACAAAAAGAATAGAGATTAAATCTAGTGGTCCATTGATAAAACGCCAGATTCCAAATTTAGTAACGCCGTATTTTCGAGCTTGATGTTGGACTACTTGCTCTCCGATCTTCGTAAATCCAGACCATTTGGCAATTACTGGAATGTAACGGTGCATTTCTCCATATACTTCAATGCTCTTGATTACTTGGCTACGATAAGCCTTTAAACCACAATTGAAGTCATTGAGCTGAATACCACTAATCCAACGAGTAGCCGCATTATAAAATTTAGTAGGAATCGTCTTGGTAATTGGATCGTACCGTTTCTTTTTCCATCCAGAAACTAAATCATAGCCTTCTTCGGTAATCTTCTTATAGAGTCCTGGAATTTCTTCTGGACTATCCTGTAGATCTGCATCCATCGTAATAACTACCTCTCCCCTGGCTGCTTCAAATCCGGTGTTAAGACCGGCAGATTTACCATAATTTCGGCGAAACTTGATTCCACGTACATTTGGGTTGGATTCTACTAATTTTTCGATGACTGACCAAGACTGGTCTCGGCTTCCATCGTCAATAAAAACGATTTCATAGGAATATCCATTGGCTATCATCACCTTACGAATCCAAGCTTCCAATTCAGCAAGTGATTCATCTTCATTAAACAAGGGTATAATAACGGAAATATTCATGCGATGAAAATCCTTTTAAATGAAAAAATTAGAGAAATTATATGGATTATTACGAAATTAACTGGCTATAAGTTACGTCTATTTGTTTCTAGTTACCGCTGCTATCATTAACGATAGAATAAAGCCAAAAATTGCACTACGAATGTAGTCAAAGATCGCTTGTCCAAGGGTAAATTCAGCAGGTGTTTTCTCTATTTCTTCAATTGCCTCTTCTATTAATTCAGTAAAACCAGAAGCTTGAGCGGTTTCAATGCTTACTTGCCGCTGTAGTTCAGGCAAGCTAGCATCTACAAAATTGAATAGGATATATACAAAATCGTAGAAAAATAAATTGGCTACTAAATAGGTAACAAATGCTACAGGCAAGACTTCTCTAAAAGTCATAAATTCTCGTTTTTTTCGCTCTTCTCGTGCGGCAAAAAACATCCCGACAATAAATAATAAGGTCGTGCTCCAAAAGACACTGGGTCCCAGCATGACTTTTACATCATAAAAATAAAAAACCAACATATAGAGTACCACACATACCCCTGCTAAAACACCGTATCGAATACTTAAATTATATTTTCCGTTTTTCATCATATTATTTTAAAGCAAAATAAGCATAAAAACAGACCTGACACAAATTTGGTTGTATCAGGTCTGTCAGAATCAATCAATTTCAATGAAGCTGTTTAAGAATGTTCACAAAAGGTGAGGATAAGTGCCTGCCTGCCAGAGGCACGAAGGCAGGCTTCATTTTTAAACAGCTTCAATAAACACTAAAGCCATTTTAAGCCCTTGGTGCATCTTTTTTCATAATCAAGCCGATGATACCAGATACGACTAAACCGAAAATAGCAGTCATGATTATTGCATTTTTCATCAAGGTGGCAGGGGCAAATCCTTCTCTCATTCCTATTAGCATCTCCTCTAACTGCTCTTCTGAAATATAATCTCCCATCATTTCTTCCATATTTCCCAATACGGTATCTATAAATCCAGGATCAATATAAGTCATATAGATATAGTTAAAAACATTAGAAATCAACATAGAAATTACGGTCACGACCATTCCAATTAATATGATTCTTCCAATGGTAATATATCCACCTAAGCTTTTATCTCGGTGATGCTTAACCGGTATTACGATCAAGGCAATCGGAATAGCCAAACCTAAAATTGAGGCAATAGTGGATGCTACCGCTCCAAAGGCACCGGTCGTCAATCCAGTCATATTTCCTATCAAGGTATAAATAGCGTAAATGAGACCTCCGATCAGTCCATAGCGAATAGCAATTGGCCAAGGAGAAACGGTGGAAGGGTCGACTAATAATCCGTCGTCATCTAAAGTTGTCATAATTGTTTTGTTTTGATTAATAAAGAATTCTCCCTAAATGTAGTTACCATTTCTGGGTTAACCCAAAAAAATCGACCAAATTTCTTATTTCTCGGATGGGCGCCTCAAAAACTGGCTCCTTAGCTAGAAAATTTCAACTTTATTATTATTAACCACTCCTAATATTTTTCCTTTAAAGGTTTCTCCTAGTAAGGAAGTATTTCGGGATTTACTCTTGATATTGGCTTTTGAATACGTCCATTCTAGATCGGGATGAAAGATCGTTAAATTGGCTGGTCTATCTTTCTTGACTTCTGGTAGAGGTAGCTGTAGAACTTTTCGAGGGTTGATGGCCAGCATCTGTACGATTTGGGCAGGGGAGAATTTCTTTGGCAAGTAAGTATTTAATAATGGATAGACGGTCTCTAAACCGATGGCGCCAAATTTTGCATAAGGAAATTCTACCAATTTAACTTCTTCTTCCAGTGGAATATGATTGGAAGTGATATAATCTAGGGTTCCGTCTTTTAATCCTTTAATCAAGGCTTTTCGATCTGGCTTTTCTCTCAAAGGAGGAAGCACTTTTAAATTACTATCAAAGTTTTCTAGATCTTTATCTTCAAATATTAAATTTAAAATCGGGGTAGATCCCGTAATATTCAATCCTCTCTCTTTGGCAGCTCGCAATAAGGCTACTCCACCGGCGGTAGATATGTTTGTAACATGTAGTCGCGAATCGGTGTAGGCTAACAAATCAATATCTCGTTGCAACATCAATTCTTCTGCTATCCCAGGAAATCCAGGCATTCCTAATGTAGTACTGATGACGCCTTCGTGTAATTGAGCATTTTTACTGATACTGTCTTCTTGTGGATGATTGATAATCAGTCCATTAAAAGCTTTTACATATTGCAATGACCGCAACATCAAACCAGCATTTTGGATTGGATATTTTCCATCAGAAAAAGCTACGGCACCAGAATTATGCATATCGTATAATTCCGTCAGATCATCTCCTTTACATTCATAAGAAATGGCGCCAATGGGAAGTACGTCTACCAGATTTTTATCGGTTCTGTTTTGCAAGTATAAAACTTCAGATTTAGAATGAATAACCGGTAAGGTATTCGGTTGGCAAACAATTCCAGTGTATCCACCTGCGGAAGCTGCTTGAGAAACGGTCTGTAAGGTTTCACGGTGTTCAAATCCAGGATCGCCCGTTTGTACTCCAACATCTATCCATCCCGGAGAAACATAAGCTCCGGAAGCATCTATTTTCTTAATCTTAGCTGGTACCTTGATCCGACTTTTTATTTCGGATATTTTTCCTTTTTTAATCAGTATATCCCTGACTTTACCATGATGGGTAGAACGGGGATCAATTACGGTGGCTTTTTGTATCAGAAGATCACTCATGGTCAGTTGCGAGTTATGGGTTTTGAGTTATTGAGTTTGTTTGGTATTTATATCTAAACTATCGACTAATTTTAGTTGCTCAAATTTACGGATACCTTTCCAAACTTCCTTATCATTTCTTCGATAAATTTCGGTTCCTTCTGGAAGGATTAGTAATTCATCAATTTCAAATTCTTGATTAGCTAACATAAAATATCCCATGCTTAAGCGTAGACGATTAGACGGATTATTGATTTCATAACGATGAGAAATCAAGGCCCATTCGCCATCCATATATTCAATTGATTTATTCAGTTTATACGTTTCTTTTGCGAGACTTTCACCTGTTTCAGGATGGATCTCTTCAATATTTACCATTGATAATGCTTGCAAATCTGCTCCGATCCGGTGCCAATAACGAATGAAATAACATTCTCCTGCTTTTGCATTCTCCAGCACTTGGTCAAAAACAATTGTTTCCGGAAAACCAATTCCTTTAAAACTTCCTGCGCCATCGTAAGCATCCGGCGTTTTATTTTTATCAAAATTTTCATAAGTAAAATTGCGAATAGAATCGGTAGACCAAAAATTATCATGTGCATATAAGGTGCTATCGCGACTTTGTTTTACGACCATCCTCTGTTCTTTCTGTACTCGATCTCGAATCGTCTGTAATGGCAATCGATAGAGAATCAGCCGTTCATCTTCATAAAATTGTGGTAGATTTTTCCAAACCTGATTATAAGACTCTGGAACATCTTTTAGATTTCCTTTTTCACCAAAAATCAATAAGTCTTTATCATTCGGTAGATCTTTTAAAATCGCTGGAACTCGATAGGGTTTACAGATCAGTTCTAAATATTTATAGGTTTGAGAAATCGAAGTTCTCCCCATAAAATATCCCATTACGGGCAATTCTATTTGTAAAGAAGCCCAAAGAGATCGGTGCATGATCGGGGCATGTACGTCGTAAAATATATTTTCTGAACCATTGATATAAGCAGGGAGCGGAATCATCGCTTGAAATGACGCTACCTCCAGGTCGTCTATCCAAGGATTGTCTATTGCTTTGAATTTGCTCCGGTTTTTTGGATGAGGTGCATACTTCCATTCTTTTTTTAAAAAATAAGAAAACCCATCAAACAAAATAATGGCCACTAAGGCAAATAATAAAAATAATCGAATCGGCTTTTTATTCAGATTATTAAAAAAATGATACCCATAATAAAAGGCTCCAATATTGATCAAATAAAAGAATCCCCAAGACAATCGGCCTACGCTACGAAATTGCCGATAAGGTCCTGCATAAGCTAAGTATTCTTTTAGTGATGGAATGACGAAAGGAAAACCTAAGGATAATAGAAAGACCAATATTCCAGCTGCTAATAGTATTTTGATGATTTTGAAATCATTGGGAACCATCGTTTTTATCGGTGTTTTTATGGCCCATATTTTCCAACCTAAAAGCAAACTGACGAATGAGAATAACATACCTATCAAACCTATATAGCCCGAATTCTCTATGTTCGGTGCAGTAGTTACGGGAGAAATAAATCTTATTAATTTTCCTAAACCTCCTCCTTTTGGGAAAAGAATATGTTGCCAATTTCCTTTAAAATCAAAAAAGCCAAAAGGCCATTCCGGTCGGTCAGTCACTGGATCAAATAAGGTTCCTCCTAAATAGATAAGTAAAAACGGTAACAATACTTGAATAACCCCGTGCATCATCACAAATTTAAAATTCGCAATCGCAGGATTTGAAAGTAATTTGATTAGATAATAAAAACCTAAAATTAATAAAGGAATGATAAATAGATAAAAATGAAACCAAGCAGAAAATAGCAACCCAATCGCCACCAAGATACTCCTAAAAATAGTTGGTTTATTTTCAAAACACATCAAAAAGTAAATAATCATAGGAATCAAAAAAGGATGAGCCAATCCATAATGCCCGTCCATTCTTGCAATCTGAGGGTTCAACAACGTAATACCAATGGTAATCGGTACCGCATACCAAAGCGGAAGTTTTAATTGCCGAAAAATTAGATATAAAAACACCCCAGACAACAGTAAGGAACTCAACAAAAAATAGTTCCAAATACCCATAAACCAAGGGTTCAGGTCCATAAAATGATTACTGATAAATTTGACCGAATTGGTCAGTACTGGTAGGTTATCGGTATAATCGTTGCGGTCGCCATACGGATAATTCATCCCCGTATAATGGGTATAAGTGGAGTCGTGAGCAAGGTGATAAGAGGCTGCCATATAGGATCGAAATCCATCGGCTCCATTTCCTAAAATAAAACTATTAGGGGAAAGTACAATTGTTTGAAACTTAAAACCAATAATTAGGGCTAGTATCAAAATTACTAACCATAGTCCCTTCGTATGCCTTTTAGTCTTCTCCATCCCGTAAATATCCTTTTATTGCGGCGCAAATTACGGATAAATCTGTCGAATGACCAAGGTAAGCTTAGAAAATAGGTGGAGTGTTTGACAAATTAAACCTTCCAGAGTCTCAATAATAGGGTTTCGATTAGTAGAAAGATCAGGGCGGCAATTAAGCACCAGCGCCAAAAACTGACTCCTCGGCTACGGTCGCCAATCAAAGGGGTTAGCGAGGCCAATGATTGTGATTTGATAATATTTGCTAGTTCGCCTACGCTACTAGCCAGCATATCTTCGTTTAAGTATCCTAGTTCCGATTCTCTACGGTCAAAATTGAATCCGTAAAAAGCGAGTGGATCTTTCGCATCTAGATAGAGTTGATAAAATCCAGCCTCTTTAATTTGGTTATTGATTCCTAATACCATGCTTGGGCCGATGGCCTTTTGCTGTGGAATAAATTCTTCTTCTTGTCCTTTTAATTTATAAACCATTTCCGATTCGGTGATTCGGTTTTCGGTTTCTAGTACTTCATCTTTACCAATCGTATAAGCGATTTGTTGGTCTTTGGCACTAGAAATAGCCATTTTATATAACATTGGAATAAAGATCTCTCCACTACGAACTAAATTATTCACCCCTTCATCTAAAGGTGCAGCACATAAATAAAGATGCCCTTTTTCTAAAGCATATTTGCCAAGATAACTTCCACCATCTCGGTAGGTCAATAAACGTTCTTCTTGTCGGCTACCAAACTGAGAAACTTTATAATTACCTTGGGTAACTGGCAGCTTGATATTTCGAGAGATATTTTCAAATACATCCTGAAAAATAAACTCTTCGGCATTGATCACAGATACTTCTCGAGGACCAGCTTCGTATGCTTGTAATTCGTTGGCTTGCATGCTATTGAGAAAACTACGATAGCTCTCTAAGTTTGCTCCTGCTGCGGGAAATACCAATAAGTTGCCACCGTTTTGAACATACTGTGCTAATTCGGATCCGAGACCAGAAGAAATCGATTTTAAGTCTTTTAGAATAATCAACTGATTAGTAGGAAGCCCAGCATAATCAATTTGATTGGCAGACTGGTTGTTGATTTTAAAATAACTAAGCCCTTTAAAAGCTGCATTTAGATATTTGCTACCTGCACCATCATTGATCACCAGAATATTGATTTCTTTAGCAACATTATAAGTGAAATAATAATTATCATCAAATTGGACTGGATAATCCGTGATACTGAGTTCCGCTTCTTGCCATCCTGTTCGTAAAATCGTCAAGTTAATACTATCTGTAACCGAAGTATTGGCTGGAATAGAAAGGGTTCCAACTGGTTTTATTTGTCCGTCTTGTTTGATGGTCAGACGAATATTTTCTGCGGCTTGATCACTATGATTTTTTACTTTAACCAATAAGGTATTGGTCTGATTAATCATTTGCACAGGTGCTTCGAACCAAGCAGAGTCGAGGCTGATATTTTTTTCCTGAACAGATTGTAAGGGTAATAAATTTAGCTCAAGGGTAGTATCTCGATAATCCTGTAAATCTGAGATATTTTTTTGAAAATCAGAAATAATATAGCTCACCTTGTTTTCGGTGGTTGCTGTATTGAGGGTTTGAACTTGTCTGTTGAGAACTTTAGATAAACTACGAACCGCAGGACTGATTTTTATTTCATCAATCAGGGTGAGGGCATCCTCTTTGCTGACCAATCGTTGGTGACGGCCTTCGAAATCACTGGTAACAATCTGAAAACGATCTTCTACTGCGTAAGCTTCCACGATTTCCCGTCCTCTTTGGCGCGCCTTTTCTAGTAAAGGCACATCCTCACTAAGGGCGCTCATGCTGAAGGAATTATCAATATAAATACTCACTGCTTTCTCTCCCTTTTTCACTTCCGTGTCTTGCGGTAAGAAAGGCTGAGCAAACCCTAAGATTAAGGCTATAAAAGCCAAAAGTCGCATGAGTAGGGTCAGGAAATTTTTAAGCTTACGTCGAGCGCTCGTTTCCTCTTTAATCTCCTTAAGGAATTTTACATTGGTAAAATAGACCTTCTTAAATCTACGAAAGTAGAAAAGATGGATAATAATCGGAATGGCCAGCGCTAAAAGCGCCCACAAAAATTGAGGATAGAGGAATTGCATGGTTGCGAAATTAATCTTTTATCCTCATAGGTTACGGGAAAAAACAAGAAATGTTAAGTTGCCAACGGAATATTTAAAGATATATATTCTTACCTTAGAGGCCTGAGTTGATAAATCCACTGGACCTTAAGGGTTAAGGGCTTACATTAGCCTTAAAATAATTAACTGCAACTGGCTTTTTTACTTTAGAAATTTCTGGTTGAAATTGCGTATTACCAACTTGCATGATGGTCCAAAGAATTCCTACCCACATAAGAACAGACATAATGAGTCCAAAGAATAGTCCTTTAAAGAATTTTAATTTTTCCATAAGAAGAGATTTTCAAATTTAGTAATTGGGTTTAAGGGATAATATATAAATCTCAAGTATGTTTAAAGGTAGCCTAATACATATTTAAATTTGGCTTGGATTTAAATATACAACTATTAATATCGTATAATGTTCAAAAATCTTAACTTTTATCAAAAATCAGGGTTAATCCGGACAAAATCAGGGTATTCCCCCAGAAGAAAACTATCAGGCTTTGTTCTTGTTTAAGTAGTGATTTTTATTAATCGTAAGAATATTTTTCATTTAATATTATCATACCATGTGTCACTTATCTTCCAATTCTCTACTAAGCATCCTCTTTTCAATCTTGCTTTCTTTAGTTGTAACAACAATAGTTTCTGCACAAACGGTCACCGGATCTCTTGATCACGATGGTCTTACAAGATCCTATCGACTTCATTTTCCGCCTAATTTTGATCCTCAGGAATCACTTCCACTAGTGTTTAACTTACATGGGTTCACTTCAAATGCTTTTCAGCAAGAAGCGTATAGTGAAATGAATATGGTGGCAGATACCGCCCGATTTATTGTTTGTTATCCAAATGGCGTAAATCTAGCGTGGAATGTAGGATGGAGTTTTGGAAGTACCGCTGATGATATCGGCTTTATCAATGCGATGATTGACGAATTTGCCGAAAATTATAATGTCAATACCAACAGGGTGTACAGCTGTGGCATGTCTAATGGTGGTTTTATGAGTTACCATCTTGCTTGTAATCTTCCAGAAAGGATTGCAGCAGTTGCGTCTGTTACGGGGAGTATGGTGCCTGGTAGTATTGAAAACTGTACTCCAGCCATTGCTCGTCCAATTATGGAAATTCATGGAACCGCAGATGGTACGGTTCCTTATGGTGGTAATGCTAATGTCGCCTTACCTATTGAGTCTGTGGTTGATCATTGGGTAACCATCAACGATTGTTTGCTTGTTAGTGACACGACGGATTATCCAGATATCGATACGGGTGATAATTCTACCGCTAGTCGAATTGATTATTCGGATTGTGGAGGAGATAAAGTGGTTTCGTTTATTAAGGTCTTCAATGGTGCGCATACTTGGCCGGGTGCTAGTATTACATTTTTGGGAACAACCAATCAAGATTTTAATGCCAGTAGTACGATTTGGAATTTCTTTAATCGTTTTTCAATAGAGGAGACTACTTCAGTGAATCCAACCTTCAATAATATTGCGTTAGCACTCTACCCTAACCCGACTACGGATATTTTAAATTTAAAGATTTCAGAGAACGAAAATGGGGTTGGATTTCCCTTAGCGTATAAGATTATTGGAATGAATGGTCAAATCTTTCAGAATAAAGTGCTTCGTGCAAATCTTACGAGTATTGATATTCGTGAATTATCTACCGGTGTTTATTTTTTAAAATTAGAAAACCAAAAGCCGTTAAAATTCGTAAAATTTTAACGGCTTTGAGTAGTGAAGCTGTTTAAAAACTTCAATATTAGCAATCCTTAGTTCCGAGGACGTTGGCGCGTTTCTTCATGAATCACTTTGCCTTTTTTTGATTTGCGGGCCTTTGCTTCTTCTTCTTTCATTTGGTAGAATTCGACGCGTTCTTTGATCCCAAGGTCCTTTTTATTTAGTTCTCGGTGATAAGTCGTAATCAGAAAATGTGCTTTATGTTCTGGGTTAGAAATCCCCAAATTATGAACATAATGCGATAATCTCGATCCTTCGTACATGCCCCAATTATTACAAATCCACATGATGAGATATAGTTTTTTACCCGCTTCTTCTTCAGTCATTGACGAGAATTTTTTCTGTGTGGGTACATCCATCAAGCGGCCAAGCTGCGCAAAAGAATCATAAAGATCTTTAGGAATATAAACTCCATTGATTCTACTTTTTAAAATCCGCTTTTGATAAGCCACTTCTGCTGGATCATCAACGGAAGGTGCTTTTTGAGCGACCACTGTAGAAATCGAAAAACCGAGGGTCAATATTAAAAGGGCAAAAAGTTTATGCATTCTGTTTTATTTTCTAGTTAGTGTTAATCTAAATTCACTCAATTTTTTAAAATCATGAAAACTTGGACGAACACTGAATCAAAGTCCTAACGATTCAATGAACTGCAAATATTGTGACTATTCTGGTAATAAGTCAATATTTAAGACTATTTAACGCATAATTACTAACTTTTTAACGACCTGCCATTTTTCATTGGTCAAATTCAAATAGTAAATACCTTTGGATAAATCAGATATTTCTATTGGTAAACTGGTGTTGAAATAGGTTTGAGTAGGAAGGGTTTTAACCACCGCTCCTCGTACATTTACTATTGTCA
>JALZUU010000098.1 GCA_023300665.1 Saprospiraceae bacterium
CACATCAAAAAAACCTTATCTTTACCATTCAAAACAAACAGCTAAAATACCTTGATTGACTATACCCTTCCTGTTAATATAGAGGATCTCCAATACTATGAGCACGAAAAGTCTGTACAATTAGAATCAGGCATTATCTTACCTCAACTTAGAATTGGTTATCACACCTTTGGTACCCTTAACAAAAGCCGAGACAATGTTATCTGGGTTTGTCATGCCCTGACGGCAAATTCTGATGTCCGCGAATGGTGGGGTGGACTATTAGGACCAGGAAAACTCTTCGATACCGACAAATATTTTGTAGTCTGTGGTAATATCCTCGGTTCCTGCTATGGTACCACTGGACCACGTAGTCGAAATCCCAAAGACCATATTGCTTACGGAATGGACTTTCCATTTTTTACGATGAAAGATATTGCCAAGGTAAACCTTCTACTTAGAGACCACCTTAATATTGAAGACATTGCGCTACTGATCGGCGGCTCTTGTGGTGGACACCAATGCTTAGAGATGGCCCTCAAAGATCCTAGCCGTGTAAAAAATATGGCCCTCCTAGTAACTTCTGCTCGGGAGTCTGCTTGGGCGATCGCACTTCACGAAGCAGGCCGCATGGCACTATTGGCCGATTCTACCTTCCGCGAAAACCAAGACCGTGCTGGTGCTACTGGACTCAAAGCGGCTCGTGCACAAGCTTTACTCGGCTATCGAACCATCCAAGCGTATGTCAAAGACCAAACAGATACAGATGATCAAAAAATAGATAATTTCAAATCTGCCAGTTATGTACAGTATCAAGGAACGAAATTAGAGCGCCGATTCTATGCGCAATGCTATTACTATTTATTAAAAGCCTTAGATAGTCATAATATAGGTCGCAACCGCAATGGAATCGAAGCCGCCCTAAAACAATTGACCATGCCGACGGTGGTGATTGGAATTGATTCAGATATGCTAATTCCCATCCCTTTCCAACAAATGCTAGCCGATCATTTACCCAAAGGACAATTTCGTGCAATTTCTTCCGAATTTGGTCACGACGGCTTCCTCATCGAAACCGAAGTAATCACCAAAGTAATCCGCGCCACGATCCCTCAAATATAGCGAGCAGTGGCGAGTAAGGGCGAATTGCAATTCGCCCCAACCGCCTCAACTCGCCCCAACTCGCCCGCTTCCAAAAAAATCACTACCTTTGAGATAGGTCTCAAAAATCTAGATAAACTTCAAATACTAATAAGAGAAAATTATAAAACCCATGAAAAAAATTATTCTCGGTGCAACGATTATTCTAATAAGTATCTTAGCTTGCGATACCCTTAAAAACACACCTAAATCTTTTGTAACCAAAGTAGATATTGAAAAACCTCGCTTAGCAGTCTTGATCTCTGTTGATCAAATGCAACGGGAATATATCGACCGTTTTGGAGAACAATTTGATAGCGGATTTAGACGGTTATTAGATGACGGAGCGGTCTTTAATAATGCACATTATCAGCACGCAATTACAGGCACGGCGCCTGGACATGCGACACTTTCTACAGGATGTCATCCGGCGAAGCATGGAATTATGGGCAATAGTTTTTTTACACCAGGTGGGGCAGAATTTAAAAGGGTTTATGCTGTGACAGATCCTTCTACTACTTTGGTGGGACTAGAAGAAACCGATAAGAAAATCTATGGATCTTCTCCTTTTAATTTAGAAGTACCTGCACTTGGTGATTGGTTGAAGTCTGTGCATCCTGATGCGAAGGTTTACTCGGTAGCATTCAAAGATCGTTCTGCTACTTTGATGGGCGGACTGAACGCAGATCGTGCCTTTTGGTTTAATCAACCAACTACCCGAATGGTTTCTTCTACTTATTATAAATCAAAATTTCCAGATTGGACAAAATATTATATTGGTAAGGAGATTATGAAATCATCGCTTGAAAAAGGTTGGGAGAAACTACTCCCTGAGGAGGAATACAGTGCATCTCGGGAAGATGATTTTCCATATGAGTTGGGAACACAACGAACAACTTTCCCACATACTTTACATAGTTTTATGCCACCTGCGTCTAATGCTTCTTATGAGGCGAGAAAAGGGATGTTGCTTTGGGGTTCCCCGCTTGGAGATGCGTATACACTAGAGTTTGCAAAGGCCATTATTGAAAATGAAAAACTAGGGATGGATGAGATTCCTGATATTCTTTTTGTTGGTTGTTCTGTCGCAGATAAAATTGGACATCAATATGGACCTTATAGTCAAGAAGTACAAGATTATTATTTACGACTTGATCGGTACTTAGGTAATTTTTTCGCTTATCTCGATGAACGAATTGGTAAAGAAAATTATTATGTAGCACTTTCCGCTGATCATGGAGTAGTGCCGATTCCAGAAGAATTAGTACGAAAAGGGATTGATGCTCAGCGAATCCCCGGACGTGATTACAATATCATGATCGATTCTATCGAAGCTCGCTTACAACGTGAATTAGGATTGCAAAATGAATTTATTAAATTGGCCAACTATCAAGG